>JAZLAP010000137.1:0-7463 GCA_045613265.1 Eubacteriales bacterium
CGTCACCGCCAAGCGATTTTACCGTCATAATAGTACCGTTACCAAACAGCGTATGTGCGACGCGTGTGCCGACGGGAAGCAGCTTCGGCGCAAAGGACGTCGGCTTTTTCGGCGCGGCGGCACGGGACATTTCGCGGAAGGCAGGCGTTGCCGCCCGTTGCACGGGAGAACGCTTTGTGAACGCCGTTCCTGCGGGAGCGCGATCGGGGCGGGGTGCCTCGGTTTCCTCAAGCAAACTGCGCGGCATTTCCTTCAGAACAAAGCGCGAAAGCGGATTCGCTGCCGTTTGACCGTAAAGGCGGCGCAGCTCGGCATGCGTGATGAAAAGACGCTTCTTTGCGCGCGTGACCGCTACGTAGGCAAGGCGGCGTTCCTCCTCGATCTGTGTTTTATCGATCGCGGAAAGGCTCTGCGAGGACGGGAAGATTCCCTCCTCCATACCTGCGAGAAAAACAGCGGGAAACTCAAGTCCCTTTGCGCTGTGTACCGTCATCAGAACGACGGCATCGGCGTTTTCGTCGTATTTATCCACGTCGCTGACGAGCGCAACCTCCTCGAGGAAGGTAAGAAGCGTGGCTTTTTCGCCTCGCACCGCCATGCGGCGCTCAAATTCCAAGGCGGCATTGATATATTCCTCAATAGCGTCGATGCGCTCCTTTTCTGCCTCTCCTGCCGCCTCTAACATTTCCTTATAGCCGGTCTCGGTAAAAACGCGGCGCAGGGTTTCGGACGGAAGCGCATTTTCGTCAGTCAACCGTTCGATCAATGCGGTAAAGCCTGTGAGCCGTGCCGCCGTCTTCTGCAAAACCGGATAGGATGCTGCATTTTTCATCACGGAAAACAGGCTTTCGCCGTTTTCGGCGGCGATGGCGGCGACCGCCTCCATCGTAGAGTCACCGATTTTACGCTTTGGCTCGTTCACGATGCGAAGCAGGCGTTGCGAATCGTCGTGATTGAGAACGAGGCAGAGATACGCCGTCATGTCGCGGATTTCCTTGCGGTCATAGAAGCGCTGACCGCCGAGCACACGGTAGGGAATACCGCTCTTGGCAAAGCTGCTCTCCACGGTACGCGCAAGCTCGTTCAAGCGATATAGGATCGCAAAATCGCTATATTTATAGCTTTCGAACACGCGCATCTGCGTGATCTTATCAATGATATAACGTGCCTCGTCCTCGGGCGACACGGCTTTATAGAGCGCAATTTTATCGCCCTCGGCACCGTCGCACCAAAGGCGCTTTTCGTGTCTTCCCGTATTGTTGGCAATGACGGCGTTTGCCGCCTCAAGAATGGTTTTGGTCGATCGGTAATTCTGCTCAAGCTTGATGACCTTTGCATCGGCGTAAACACGGTCGAAATTCAAAATGTTTTCGATGGTTGCACCGCGAAAACGATAGATACTCTGATCATCGTCACCGACCGCCATAATGTTGCGGTAACCACCCGACAACAGCTCGGTAAGACGGAACTGTGCATAGTTTGTATCCTGATACTCGTCCACCGAAACGTAACGGAACTTGCGCTGATAATAGAGAAGCGCATCCTCGTTTTCGGTGAGAAGCGTCACCGTCTTCATAATAATATCGTCAAAATCGACGGCGTTGTTTTCGGAAAGGCGTTTGTCGTAAAGCGCATACACACGACCGATCTCACGGCGGCGAAAATCGCGCTCGTCGGTCACAAATTCCTTCGGCGGCACAAGACTGTCCTTCGCCTGACCGATCGCGTTCGCCACGCTTTTGACAGGCAGAAGCTTTTCGTCGATCGAAAGCTCGCGCATACAGGCGAGCAAAAGTCGTTTTTTATCGTCGGTATCATAAATGGTGAAGCCGGAACGAAGCCCCACGCGGTCACCGTATTTGCGCAATATGCGCAAGCATACCGAGTGAAAGGTTCCGCTCGTGATATCCTCGGCGATCGTCTCGTCGTCAAAGGCGCGTGCAAGACGCTCCTTGATCTCGCGTGCCGCTTTATTGGTAAAGGTAATGGCAAGGATCGCCCACGGGGGGCAGGCGTTTTCGATAAATTCGGGCAGGATGCACTCGATCTCGTCGGGAGAGTAATGCAAAGCCTCTTCCATCTCGCGGACGTATGCCTCGGTAAGCTCCTCGGGAATACGCTCGGATTCATACGCCGTACCGTATTTAATTAAATGCGCAATGCGGCGCACGAGAACGGTGGTCTTTCCGCTTCCCGCACCCGCGAGGATCAGAAGCGGCCCCCTTGCCGTCACGACGGCTTCCTTCTGCATCGGGTTCAGCGTTTTGGCGTAATAGGCAGAAAAAAGTGCGCGCTTTGCTTTGATATAGCGTTGTCCAAGCTCGGTCATATCGGTTTCCTCGTCAATTTGTGAATTGCTCTTTTTATTATACACTTTTTTTCGCCGAAGCGCAAGAGGTTTTCGTTTTTTCTTTAAATATCTTTGAATATTTTTCGCGTATATTCCTTTGCATAGAAGGCGATCGGCAAAAATACAATGATAAGGTCAAGGAGGTGCCTTTATGCATACCGCATGCTTTCGCAGAACACGCCGCTTTATCCGCGCCCTGCCGTCGCTTCTCTGTCTCTTGCTGCTATTCTACTATTTCTCTCCTCTCGCTGCGATCCTGTCACTCCTCGCTATCGTAATCCACGAGCTTGGACACGCCGCCGTATATCACACGGTCACGCATACGTCGCCGCGCTTTTCCTTCCGAGGCGGCGGCTTTTGCCTCACGGGTGCGGCAATGAGCGGAACAAACGCCTTTTTCTTTGCCGCGGGCGGGATCGTCGCCAACGCACTGACGGCGCTCCTTTCGCCGCTCGTCGGCATCCTTTTCGGCATAGAGACCGCGCAACTCTTTTTTTCCTATTCCCTGCTCTACGCCGCCTTTAATCTGCTTCCGTCGCCGCCGCTTGACGGTGAAAAGCTGCTTTTGCTCACGCTCGCACGGCTTTGCGGCGAAGCGCCTGCAGGGCGTATCGTGCGGATTCTCTCCTTTGTTACGGCTTACGTTCTTCTCCTTCTGTCGCTCTTTTTATCGCTGGGAAACGGAAGCTGCTTTTACGGCGTTTTCCTTGCATTGCGGCTTTTGTATGCGATTTTTTAAACTTTTTGAGGAAACGCGAGAAAACGGAAGAAAACAAAAGAAAACAAGAGTTTTTCAAAATTTTACTCCGCTTTTTTCGGGATAATCGAGGGAGACTTCGATTAATTCCCGAAAATTCCGAAGAATTTTGACATATTTTTTGCAAAAACTATTGCAATTCTTATTTTTTTTTGCTATAATCGTAAAGACAACTCTATGCGGTCGGTTTTTTGCCCCTCCCACGAAGGGTTCGCGCTTTTTTGACCGACCGAAATATTCCGTGGATTCACGGGGAATTTCAGAGACGGACAAGCGCCGTCTAAACAAAGGAGATTAAAAATGAACACAAACGCAAGCTTTACCGAAAAAGAAGAGCCGGAGGGCGCCGTTCCTCTCGTCAATCTCGTCGGCGTATCAAAGGAATTCGACGGCGAAACGATTCTCGATAACGTGTCTCTCTCGATCCGCGACCGCGAATTCGTCACCCTGCTCGGCCCGTCGGGCTGCGGCAAAACGACGACACTCCGCATCATTGGCGGATTTGTTACTCCCGACACGGGCGACCTGTACTTCAACGGTGAGAAGATCAACGATCTGCCGCCGCACCTCCGTAACGTGAATACGGTATTTCAGAAATACGCGCTCTTTCCGCACCTGAACGTATATGACAACATTGCCTTCGCCCTTCGCTTAAAGAAGGTTTCGGAGGACGAGATCCGCGAGCGCGTGACCGAAATGCTCGAAATGGTCAAGCTGCGCGGCTTTGAAAAGCGTAACGTCAACCTGCTTTCGGGCGGTCAGCAGCAGCGCGTTGCCATTGCACGCGCACTCGTCAACCGTCCGCACGTGCTTCTGCTCGACGAGCCGCTCGGCGCACTCGATCTGAAGCTCCGCAAGGACATGCAGGTCGAGCTGAAAAACATTCAGAAGGCGACCGGCATCACCTTCGTTTACGTCACTCACGATCAGGAAGAGGCGCTTTCAATGTCGGATGTCGTCGTCGTTATGGCAAACGGCAAGATCCAGCAGATCGGAACGCCGACCGATATTTATAACGAGCCCGTGAATGCCTTCGTTGCCGACTTCATCGGTGAATCGAACATCGTTGACGGTATTATGCGTGAAGACTTCGCCGTACAGTTCTCGGGGCACACCTTCCACTGCCTTGATAAGGGCTTCCGCAAAAACGAGCCTGTTGACGTCGTCGTTCGTCCCGAGGACGTTGACGTCGTCCCTACCGAAAAGGGCATGCTGACGGGCAGAGTCACGGGCGTGACCTTCAAGGGCGTGCACTGGGAGATCATCGTCGATATCGGCGGCTTCAAATGGATGATCCAAACGACCGACTACGTTGCTCCCGACGCCGAGATCGGTCTTTACATCGAGCCGGACGCGATCCACGTCATGAAGAAATCCGAATTTTCGGGACAATTCGGCGACTACAGCTCCTTCTCCGAGGAGTTCGACGAGCTTTCCACCATTGAAAATGAGGACGGCGAGGAGGAAACGGTCGGCAATGAATAAGCGTACCTCTATCGGCGCGCGGCTCATGCTCGCCCCGCATATACTGTGGTGCGCGCTGTTTATTGTTGTGCCGCTTCTGTTCGTCGTATACTATGCCTTTGCCGAATTCGGCTCCGACGGAAGCCTCGTCGGCTTTACCTTCCGCCACTTCGGCGACGTCTTTACCGACGGTGACTATCTCGGTACCTTCGGCTCTTCGCTTCTGCTCGCCCTCGTTTCAACCCTGATCTGCCTTCTCATCGCCTACCCGACGGCATATTGCATTTCCAAAATGAAGGCGCACAGCCAGCGCATGATGGTTATTCTTCTCATGCTCCCCATGTGGATGAATTTTCTCGTGCGTACCTATACCCTGACACAGCTTCTCGACAACAACGGTCTGATCAACCGCTTTCTCGGTCTTTTCGGCATCGGTGCTTTGCAGTTTCTCGGAACACCGACCGCAGTCGTGCTCGGCATGGTCTATAACTACCTGCCCTACATGATCCTGCCGATCTACACCGTCATGTCAAAGCTCGATCATCGTCTGATCGAGGCATCGAGCGATCTTGGCGCAAACTCCTTCCAGACCCTGACGCGCGTCATTCTGCCTCTCACCGTCTCGGGTGTGATCTCCGGCATTACGATGGTATTCGTCCCCTCGATCAGCACCTTCTACGTTGCAAAGGCAATGTCGAACGGCTCAATCTCGCTGATCGGCGATATCATTGAAACGCAGTTCGGCACACTCAACTACACGATGGGCTCAACACTTTCCTTTATCCTGATGATCCTGATCCTCATCAGCATGTTCGTCATGAACAAGTTTGATAAAGAAGGAAACGGAGGTGTGGTCGCATGAAGCGCGCTTCCAAAATCTTTACCGCCTGTACCTTCCTGCTTCTCTACGTGCCTTTGCTCGTGATGATCGTTTTCTCCTTCAACAGTGGCAAAAGCACCGCAAACTTCCAGGGCTTTGATCTTCGCTGGTATATCGAGCTTTTGTCCGGCGGCGCCATGCTCGATGCGCTCCGTAATTCGCTCGTGCTTGCCGTTCTTGCGGCACTGATCAGTACCGTTCTCGGTCTCGTCGCGGCACTTGGTATCTTCAAAATGAAGAATCGCTATCTGAAAGCGACCGTTAATTCGGTGACGAACGTTCCCATGATGAACCCCGATATCGTCACGGGTGTTTCCATGCTTCTGTTCTTCGTATTCGTCGGCACTACCCTCGGATACACCCCCTACCGTAACTTCTTTACGGTTCTGATCGCACACGTGACATTCTGCCTTCCCTACGTCATTCTGTCGATCATGCCGAAGCTCCACCAGATGGACAAGAATCTGACCGAGGCGGCGCTCGACCTCGGATGTACGCCGATGGGTGCCTTTTTCCGCATCGAATTTCCCGCGATCCTGCCGGGCATTCTGTCGGGCTTCATTATGGCATTCACGCTCTCGCTTGACGACTTCGTGATCAGTAACTTCACCTGCGGTCAGGGCTTCCAAACGCTCCCCGTTTACATCTACAACATGATCAAAAAGCGCGTTACCCCCGACGTTTACGCGCTCTACACCATCATTTTCCTGCTGATCCTTGCGCTTCTCTTTATCTCCAATATGCTTGAGGCGCGTGCCGAGGAGCTGAACGATCCCTACAGCAAGAAAAACATCGCCGCACGCAAAGCGATTGCCGCAGGAGAAAACCCGAAAAACGTAAATCAGAGTTTACAAAAATCGACAAAATCCTCTCTTCTCGTCAAGATCGTTGCCGGTGTTACGGCGTGTGTCCTCGTCGTGCTTTCGGTCTCCTCGATCTTCGTCAACACGGAGGACGAATACGCTTGGGTAGAGTATATCGAAACGCCGTATGCGGGTACGACGCTCTACGTTTATAACTGGGGCGAATATATTGCCGACGGCAGTGACGGCTCGATGGATCTTGTGCGTGTCTTTGAGGAAATGTACGATATTGACGTCGTATATTCAACCTTCGACACGAACGAAAAGCTATACTCCGACATCAAGAGCGGTGCAGGCGTCTACGACGTTGTGATCCCGTCGGATTACATGATCGAGCGTCTTCTGAAGGAGGATCTCCTGCAGCCGATCAACACGGACAACCTCAAAAACTACCATCTGGTCGACGATCGCTACAAGGATCTTTACTACGATCCCACGAACAGCTACTCGGTTCCCTACAACGTCGGCATGGTCGGCATCGTGTATAACACGGCGATGATCGACGAAAAGGATGCCGAAAAAGCCTCGCTTTCTATCCTCTGGGACGGCAAGTACAAGGGCAACATTCTGCAGTTTGACGGACCGCGCGACGGCTTCGCCACGGCACAGATCCTGCTCGGCATCGACCTCAACACGCACGACAAAGCCGATTGGGATCGCGCGTACCGGAAACTGATCGAGCAAAAATCCGTCTTCCAAGGCTACGTCATGGACCAGATCTTTGCAAAGATGGAGGGCGAATCGGCGGCGGTTGCTCCCTATTACGCCGGCGACTGCCTCTCTATGATGGAGGAAAACGAAAACCTCGCCTTCTACTATCCCGTCGAAGGTACGAACATCTTCGTCGATGCCATGTGCATCCCGAAAACAGCGCAGAACGTCGGCGCGGCAGAGCTGTTCATCGACTTCCTGTGCCGTCCGGAGATTTCCGGACAGAACATGAATGCCCTGGGTTACTCCACACCCATCACCGCCGCCAAGGATTATATGGATCCGGAAATGGTGGAAAGTGAGCTGGCATATCCCAGCGAAGATGTTCTGGTCAATGCTACCAGCTATGCTTATCTCCCTGAGGAGATCGTCCAGCTGGTGGAATCTCTGTTCCAGGAAGCAACCAAACTGATCAACTAATGTGAAAATCGCCCGGAC
>JAZLAP010000138.1:0-13715 GCA_045613265.1 Eubacteriales bacterium
TGAATAAAAACCTCATGACAGAGATCAAAATACATAACATTATTATTGTACACGTTTTTTGTGATTTTTTCAATACTTTTTTCAAAAATATGTCACTTATAATTTTTGAAATATGGTAACAATGTGCAAAAAATATCGCCGAGAGCAACCAAGCGGTGGCTCTCGGCGGAAATGGATTTATAGTTTTGTGTGCATTATTTTTTAAACGTACGCACGTCTTCCTTGATCTGCTCGATGAAGGCATCAAGTGACATGCTGCCACCGTCACCTTCTTTACGTGCGCGAACCGAAACCGTACCGTTTTCCGTTTCGTCGGCACCGACGATTGCCATATACGGAACCTTTGACAGCTGCGATTGACGAATACGGTAGCCGAACGTCTCGCTCGACGTATTGATGTCAACGCGAACGCCTGCATCCTCAAGCTTCCTTACGACCTCATATGCATAATCGTCAAAGGCAGAGGAGACAGGAACAACAGTGACCTGTGTCGGCGCGATCCAAACGGGAAGAGCGCCTGCATATTTTTCAAGCAGAAGCGCAAGCGTACGCTCGTAGCAACCGAGCGAGGTACGGTGAATAATATACGGCATCTTCTGCGTGTTGTCCTTGTCGGTGTATTCCATGCCGAATTTTTTTGCAAGCAGCATGTCGATCTGAATGGTGATCAGCGTGTCCTCCTTGCCGAACACGTTGCGGATCTGAATATCAAGCTTCGGTCCGTAGAACGCCGCTTCGTCGATGCCAATCTTGTATTCGATACCGTTTTCGTCAAGAAGCCGCTTCATGATGCCCTGTGCCTCATTCCACTGCTCGGGCGTTCCTTCGTATTTTGCGGTGTTGTTCGGATCCCACTGCGAGAAACGGAAGGAGCAATCCTCTTTAAGTCCAAGAGCGTCAAGCATAAACATGGCAAGGTCAAGACAGCCCTTAAATTCGTCGGCAAGCTGGTCGGGACGGAGAACGAGGTGTCCTTCGGAGATCGTAAACTGGCGTACGCGGATCAGACCGTGCATCTCGCCGCTATCTTCGTTACGGAAAAGTGTCGAGGTCTCGCCAAGACGCATCGGCAGATCGCGGTAGGAACGCTTACGGTTCAGATAGACCTGATACTGGAAGGGACAGGTCATTGGGCGGAGAGCGAAGCATTCCTTTTCCTCATCCATGGGATCGCCGAGAACAAACATACCGTCAAGATAGTGATCCCAGTGTCCCGAAATCTTGTAAAGCTCACGCTTCGCCATGAGCGGTGTTTTTGTTAATAGGTATCCGCGACGGCGCTCCTCGTCTTCAACAAAGCGTTGCAGAAGCTGGATTGTGCGCGCCCCCTTCGGAAGCATAATGGGGAGCCCTTGACCAATGATGTCCGAGGTCGTGAAATATTCAAGCTCACGGCCGATCTTGTTGTGATCCCGCTTTTTGGCTTCTTCAAGCATTGTCAGGTGTGCGTTCAGCTCATCCTTCGTGGGGAATGCCGTACCGTAGATACGCTGGAGCATTTTGTTGTTGGAGTCGCCCTTCCAGTAAGCACCCGTACAGCTTGTCAGCTTGAATGCCTTGACCGCAGAGGTCGAGAAAAGGTGCGGACCTGCGCAGAGGTCTACGAATTCCCCCTGCGTATAAAGAGAGATGTCTTCACCGTCGGGCAACTCCTCGATCAGCTGCAGCTTGTACGGCTCGTTTCTTTCTTTCATAAGGGCGAGCGCATCCTCACGCGAGACGACCGAGCGGACGAGACGGATGTTTTCCTTCACGATCTTCTTCATTTCGCCTTCCAGCTTGTCAAGAATTTCGCGGGTGAAAGAAATCTCGCTGTCAAAATCGTAATAGAATCCGTTTTCAATGGCGGGACCGATTGCAAGACGTACATCGGGGAACAAGCGCTTTACCGCCTGCGCAAGAATATGGCTTGCCGTATGACGGAACACGCGGCGTCCTTCCTCGTCAGCAAAGGTAAGAGGGACGATCACGGCATCGCCGGAAATCTCGTGCGAAAGCTCAACGACGTCGCCGTTTACGGTAGCGGCTAACACCTCACGGGTGATCAGTTCAGCTGCCTTCAAAGCTTCATAGACGGTGACGGGAGCATCGTATTCGGCAGAAATGCCGTTCTGAAATTCGATTTTAAACATATTATTATCCTTTCTTAATAGTTTCAAAACAAAAACCACACCCTGAAAACGCCTGCGCGTTATCGGGGTGTGGATAAATCCGCACGGTTCCACCCGAGTGTTTCACTCAACAGATATTCGGTTGTCGCATGCAACGGCATGCACAGGCGGTATTCGGAAGGCTCGGTGACAACGCTTTCAGCATATGCATTGCTCTCTGGGCACAGAGTGACTTCAAAACTTGTTCTGTTAATACTTAGTATAACATTCTCGAAGGCTTTTGTCAAGAGAAGGAGTAAAAAAATCCGAAAATCTTTTTTATTTTATACGCTTTGGACAAAAAAGGAAGATTGTTACAAAAACGAAACAAAATTTTGCAGTTCACCTATTGACTTTTTTCTTGATTTTCGGTATAATACATACAATAGCGAAAGGAGATAACAGTATGTCTAATATGTATATTCGTCTTAACACCATTCAGGACGTTCGCAATTTTGTGAACGTTGTTACGTCTGCCGATAACGATATCGATCTTACCTCGGGACGTTACGTTGTCGATGCAAAATCCATCATGGGCATCTTCAGCCTTGATCTTATGAATCCTATTTTGCTCACCATTCAGGGCGATGCAGACCCCAAGCTTTTGGAAGCCTTGCAGCCTTTTGTGGTTGATGCTCCCGAAAAATAAAAGCAACGCCACGCAAAGGCAGTCATGTGTCTTGCGTGGCTCTTTTCAAAAGGTGACATCATGAAACGGAGACATAACGAAAATATATGTTTGCGAGATTTGCAGCATGATGAAAGCGGCAATGCGATCATCAATATGACTGTAAATGATGACAGCGATTTTCTTTTTGCATTTTCCGAGTGCGGATCGCCCGTCATATCTGACGACGTCGCCGCGTTTATCGAAAGTCGCGCCGAGGCACTGCATCCGAGAGAGTCCATTACGCTTCGCATTCACAGTGATTGTATCGATCAGGAGAAAAAAATCGTTTATGAGCGCGCAGTGCGTGACTTTTACGTGGAACGCCATATTGCGAATACGCGAAATCTGCGCCGAAACGTTGTCGTCGCTTCCGTTCTTGCGGTTGTGGGCGTTTTTGTGCTGGCATTATCGTTGTTTTTGGGAACTTTGCAAGAGGGGATTCTTTGGTCAGAGGTGATCGATATCGTTGCGTGGGTTCTTTTGTGGGAGGCAGTTGATATTTCACTGCTGCAAAGTTACGCTATGCGTGTACGGCGCCTGCGGTATCTGTCCTACATTCATATGAATATAGAATATTATCAACTAAAGACTGAGAAAACGGGATAGGTTTCTATCCCGTTTTCTCAGTCTTTATCGGTATTCAAAACGCGGTACAGTTCACTTTTTGACATGCCGCGATCTCGTGCGGCGGCCTTGATGGCATCCATGCGAGAAAGTCCTGTCGCTTCGTAGTGGGATACGTGTTCTGTGGGCGTTAATGCAAGTAAAGAGGTATCTCTTGTGCCGCAATCCAAGTCTTCGCCAAAGCGTTCGTATCTGCCTTCCACAACAAGCACGTATTCGCCGCGCGGCGTTTCCTTTTTGTAATGGGCGATCGCCTCGGTAAGCGGCAGACGAAGCGTTTCCTCGTTCAGCTTGGTAAGCTCACGGCAGAGGGCGATCTCTCGCTCACCGAAAGCCTCATACAGCTCTTGCAGCGTATCGCAAAGTCGGTGCGGTGCTTCGTAAAGGATCAGTGTACGCGGCTCGGCAGCCAGTGCTTGCAAGCGATGCCTCCTTTCGCCTTTTTGCGGCGGGAGAAAACCCTCAAAGACAAAACGGCGTGTCATAAGGCCCGAAAGGGACAACGCGGTGACGGCGGCACAACACCCCGGAATGCTTACGACACGAATACCGCTTTTTGCGCACAGGCGCACAATGTCTTCTCCGGGATCGCTGATGGCAGGGGTTCCTGCATCGGTAATAAGTGCGCAGGATTCGCCGTTTACGAGACGGTTCAGAATTTCGTCGCCGTGACTTTTTTTATTGTGTTCGAAATAGCTCATCATGGGCTTTGTAATACCAAAGCAGTGTAAGAGCCTTCCGGAATTTCGCGTATCCTCGGCGGCAATAAAATTCACCTCGGAGAGCACTTTGATTGCTCGCGGTGAAAGGTCGGCAAGGTTACCGATTGGTGTGGCTACAAGGTATAGGACACCGCTTTCTACGCGGTTTTTTTCATTTTCAGCAATATGCTTCATGCTTTTTCCTCTATCAACAGATCTCCCGTTTGATAAACGGTCATATAGTCGCTGCTTTCACGTGTGTGCGTGGCATCGGTGTATATATAGAATGGTCTTGTAATCTTGAGATCGGGTTTTCCGCCGTAAACCGATTCTATTAAAATGAGGGAGGGGGCAGCATCGGGCGAAGAATGAACAAATGTCATGCGCTTAGGTTCGAGCTTCTCCGCACGTAAAGCGGTTATAATATCGGGAAGTCGATCAGGCCGATGCACAAGGAAGAATTTACCGCCGTAACGTAACAGCTTTTGCGCTGCATGGCAAAAATCGCTGATATTACCCATCACTTCGTGGCGTGCAATGTAATTGTCGTCGGTGCGATTACGAATACCGTTCGGCGGCATGTAGGGCGGATTGGAAAATACAGTATCGAAGCTTCCGAATTTGAGCGTTTCGCTCTGCTGTAAATTGCGAATATCGGTGTTTTCAACAACAATTGCATCAGATAAACCGTTTTCCTCTGCGTTGCGGCGCGAAAGCTTTGCGTATTTTTCCTGTATCTCAAAAGCGAAAACGGATTTTGCCTTTTTTCGTGAAACGACAAGCATTGAGAGAATACCGGTGCCGCTTCCAAGCTCTGCCGCGATGTCGCTTTCTTTTCCGCGAATAAAGGAAGCAAGGAGAAGGGTATCGGTACCGAGCGTTAATCCGTTTTTATCGGTGATAAGAGAAAGAGCGTCGTTTACAACGTCACGCCGCTCGTTTTCGGCAAGCGGTAGATTCATGAAGCTACCCTCCTTTTCAATGTTTGAAAGGAAAAAGCGGAAGGGTGGATATCCACCCACTCCGCTTTACGGAATGTGTCCGTTAAGTACTTAGTCTTCCTTTACAGGCGCACCTACGGGGCAGGTGTCGGCGCAAGAGCCGCACTCCACACACTCGGAAGCCTCAATGACGAATTTGCCGTCGCCTTCGGTAATGCAGCTGGTAGGGCATGCATCGGCGCAAGCGCCGCAGGAAATGCAATCATCGTTGATTTTGTAAGCCATGGTTCAATCCTCCTAATAAAGATTACAATATATTGTATCACAACTTTTTAAAAAATCAAGTCTTTTCCGAAAAAATGTCGAAAAAATATATAAATTATTGTTTGCTTTTCGCATTTTCGCTACGGGAAGGCTTTTTCTTCGGCTTTTCTTCTGCTTTTTTCTCGGTTTTTGCCTCTTGCTTCGCTTCCTGACGTTGTTTGCCTGTACGCAACACGCGGATGTCAGCCATTGCAAATGTTTTCTGCGTCTCGTCCTTATCGTCGAGGCGCACCTTAAGGTTGGCGGCCAACGGCTTGACCTCGATTACAGTACCGTCGCCTGCGGGCGTCGAGACAAGAGATCCGATCGGCGGCAATTCACGGAGTGCAGTCTCATAGGTTTCATGTTCATAGCGAAGACAACACATCAAGCGACCGCAACTTCCCGAAATCTTCGAGGAGTTCAGCGAAAAATTCTGTTCCTTTGCCATTTTGATCGAAACCTGTGCAAAATCCGATAAAAAGCCCGCACAACAGAACGGTCTACCGCATACACCGAGTCCGCCGAGCATTTTTGCTTCGTCGCGGATACCGATCTGCCTAAGATCAATGCGGACTTTGAAAACCGAGGCAAGATCCTTTACTAACTCACGAAAATCCACACGCGCATCGGATGTAAAATAGAAGTAAAGCTTTCGGTTGTCAAAGGTATAGGCGGCATCCACCAGATTCATATCGAGCTTATGCTCACGAATCTTTTCACGGCAGATCCGCATTGCGCTTTTTTCTAACATGCGGTTGGCTTCGTGGCGTTCCTTGTCATCTTCGGTGGCAAGACGGAGGATCGGCTTCAGTGGGGAAACAAGGTCTTTTTCCGAAACGCTTTTGCGACCGAATTTTATCGTTCCGTATTCTGCGCCGCGCGCTGTCTCCACGATCACAGCATCACCTTTTTGCGGTTCGAGATTGCCGGGATCAAAGAAGTAGGCTTTGGGGGAAGAGCGGAATACAACGCCCACAACATCCACGCTTTTTTCTACGGAGTCACTTTTCGCTGCAACCGTCTCTTCGATGGGGGCGGTTACAGGTTCATTTTCTTCGCAAATAACTTTGGGTTCGTTTTGATTTTCGTTCATGATCAATATTCCTCAATTACTGGATTTGATTTCGCTCATGAGAGAAGAAAGCACAACGGTTACGTTTGCATTCTTGTCCAGGTCCTCAATGGATGCATTGACGGCATCAAAGAGGCGAAAGAGCCTGCCGGTTCCGATCACGGATGCAATGTCGCCGGCTTCATCTCGATCGATGAAGTAGGTGAGAGCAGCATTTTCGTCACGCTTCAAACGTATCAGATCGGCAATCGCGGTCGCAAAATGCGAAAGCTCATCGCATAACGGAGAGCGTTTTTGCGAAAGGAGGGAAAATGCATCAAAAATATCGGTATATCGGCGTTTTTTTACGGCAGAGAGTAGTGTGTCGATCTTTTTCCTGCGTTCCAACAGTCTGTCCGCAGTATCACCCGACAAAGCTTCCAGAGCCATGCCGATCGTACCACCGGAATCGGCGATGGCGGCGGTGAATTTATAAGGATCCTTCTGCTCCATATGCGCCACGTTTTTTTGATGCAGCAGAAGATATTCACGGATCTCAGATGCAGTAAAAAGATTCATGCGCAACAATTGTGCGCGACTGCGAATGGTTGTGAGCAGCTTTGCACTTTCCTTGCACAAAAGAAAAATGATTACATTTGGCGGAGGTTCTTCGAGCACGATGAGCAGAGCGTTTTGCGCTTGTACGGTCATGGCATCCGCATCGTTGAAAATGTAGACCTTGTATTCACTTTCGGTCGCGGATAGAAACATATCGTTGCGCAAGGCTCGTACATCGTCCGCTTTCACGGATGCCGCATCGCCTTTGTCAAGGTAATGTACGTCAACGGCATTGTCTGATAGAATTTTACGGCAAAAATTGCAGTCACCGCAGGGAAGCGTATCCGTGTTATGCGTACAGGATAATGCGGCGGCAATGAGACGCGCAAAGGTGCGCTTGCCGCTTCCTTCAGCACCCTCAATAATGTATGCATGCGAAAGCTTTCGCTTGGCAATGGCATCGGCGATGCGGACTTTTGTTCGTGTGTTGCCATACAGAGTAGGGAACAGTTCCATGGCATCTCCTTTCGCCGTCGGTCTTCATTATATATTATTATAGCAAAACGAACCGAGCTTGTCAATTCCTTTCGGAAAAAAGCATGAAAATTTGAAAAAGGAGATGAAAATAAAGAAAAGACGAACGAAAACATCCGTCCTTTCTCAAAACGTCACCAAAGGTGACAGGTGTTGTAAGACAGGAGCGATCTTCCTCGAAACAAAGAAAGACACCCTGTAGCTTTTACAGAGTGCCGTATTGTTATTTAAAAAGGGAGTAAAATCGCCGGTAAGCTTCTTGGGTCATACAAGGCAGGAAATAATAAGAAAAGGAACGAAAAATGAATATAATTAATACATCACATAAAAGTATTCACAACTGATATTCTCTATCAAATTCCATAATAAATCCGCCGTCTATATGATCTGCAAACAGATGCGGATCCTCGGAATTCGAAGCGAACATATCGTAATGATTTGGAACGTTCAGCTTCGCTCCTATCTTTTTGGCGGTAACGAGTGCTTCCTCTACGTTCATATTTCCGAGTTTGCCGTTTATACAGATAAACGTAACGTCGGGAGAGTATTTCGCAATATCGAAAAGCTTTTCGTTGTAAATTGTATCTCCGCTGAAATAAAATGTTTTGCCTTCGGCTCTGACGATAACGCCAAAGGCTTCAACCGTGTGGTCTGCAAAAACCGCGGTAATTTCAAAATCGCCAAGCGTTACGCTTTCGCCTTCGTTCATAGCAATTACGTTTTCTTTTCCGAGACTTTTAAGCTTTTCCTTTCCCCCGTTTGTCGTGACAAACAATTGCTTTGAAGCGATCGCTGTTACCGTTTCGGGGTCAAGATGGTCGAGGTGGTCGTGGGTACAGATCAGCGCATCGCAGAAAATGTCCGCAGGCTGTAACGGTATCGGCAAAAGTCTCGGTCTGCCGGCTACACGATTTACGCTGTCGGAAAGGTAAGGGTCAATGATAATCTCGCTGTGTTCGGTTTTTAAAATATATCCGCTTTGACCCAAAGATCTGATGATCATTGTACGCTCTTACCTCCGTCCACGTAGATACTCTGTCCCGTGATATATCTTCCCTCGTCGGAACAAAGCAAAGAAACGATTCCTGCGCAGTCCTTAGGCTCACCGTAAAATCCTACGGGAATACTGTCGGTTACCTTTTTTGCGTATTCGGGATCAGAGAGTGCCTCGACGTTTCTATCGGTATATATAACGCCCGGCGCTACGTTGTTTACAGTTATACCATCTTTAGCCAACTGCAAGGAGAAAGATTGCATCATATTGGTCTGCGCCGCCTTGGATGCCGAATAGACCAACATATCGGGGTGCGGCTTTGCCTCCTGCACGGAGCCTACGGTTATAATTCTGCCCCACCCGCTCTGTTTCATATGGGGTACCGCTGCTTGAATCAACATCATGGAGGAAACAAAATTACAATTGAGTTGTTCATAGCACGCCTCGGTCGTGATCTCCTGCCAAGGAGTGCGATACTGCAAAGAGGCGTTCAGAATGAGAACGTCGGTGTTCTTTACCATCACACAAAGACGAGCTGTTGCTTCAAGGTCGCAAAGATCGGCTGTGGCGATCTCCGCTGCTCCGCCGTTTTGCTCTATTTCGTTCTTCAGATTTTTTATATGATTGCTCTCACTGATTCCGTGAAGAATGACCTTAAAGCCGTCGGCAGAGAGGCGAAGGGCAATCGCTCTGCCGATACCTCTTGACGAGCCTGTAATAAATGCTGTTTTCATTTTTTACCTCGTCAAAGTGCAGTTTGGGTATCGTTGGGGTCACCGTTACGGGCGAGATCGTATTCCTTTGACCAGTCAAGATCACGGTATTCTTCACCGCGAGGGTCGTTCTTTATCCAATCAAGGAGCATGTCGAGCATCTCTTCGCTCCATGTATTTTTATCTATCTGCGCCGTGGTGAACTTTCCCTGACAGATCATCTCAAAGCCGAAATCGTCCTTTACGTGCGTTTTTGCGGCACCCTCCACAACGTCAGCAACGAGATGCGCGGGGATAAACAGCACACCGCCGCCCGCTCCGAAAACGACGTCTCCCGGCAAGCATACCGCTCCGCCAAAATTGGTAATGTCATTCCAATCCTTCATCACAAACTCACGGATCGGAGTGGGATCGATCCCTCTGTAATATACCTGGACATCGGGCACCTTTTTCATTTGCTCCACGTCGCGGATACCGCCCCAAACGACAGCGCCTCCCGTCTTGGTACGGTTATGTAATGCGGTGGTGAGATTTCCGCCAAGAAACGTGCCCTTGTAAATTTTATCATACATATCGCAAACGACAACATCACGCTCAACCAAGGAGTCAATGACCCATTGATTATAGTTACCCTTGAGTCCGTCCTCCGCACCGCGGTTGAACTGGACCTCGTGCAGATCAGGACGTGTAGGCGCGTACGTACAAGTGACAGCACGTCCTACGAGCTTTCTGCCGTCGTCATGAAGCGTGTGCATCGGCGCAACTCCTCCACCCACGAACTGATGCTCATAGCCGAGGACGAAGATCGGCTTCCAGACCTCCTCAAGCGTCATGCCGTAAAGGGCGTCCAGATATTTGTCCGCAACCTTGGGGCGTCCGTTGGGAAAGCGTTCTCCCTTCCACAGTGGAGTAAGTGCTATGATTTTTTCTCTGTCGTTGAAATTCATACTCATCAGCTCCAAATTCTGTCATTCGAAAATTCTTTATTCCATTCGTTGGTCGACTCAAAATACCCGGGGATATTAGGATTGATATGCTCGCGCAATACTTCTTCATTCAAATCGTCAAAGCCAAGACCGGGCTTTTCGGGAACTTTTATATATCCGTTCTTAAATATGGGATTTTCGATTCCCGTAACCATATCAGCCCACCAGGGAACGTCAACCGAGTGGAATTCAAGAGCAAGAACGTTATGCATAGCCGCTGCGGTCTGAACCGCCGCAAGACAAGCCACGGGACTCTCCGCCATGTGAATCGCGGTTGCCACACCGTGTTCGTCCGCAATGTCGCTGATCTTTTTCAGCTCCAGCGCGCCGCCGCAGGTGAGAATGTCGGGGTGAATGACCGAAACACCGCCCGCCTTGATGAGTGTCTCAAAGCCTTCCTTGAGGTAGATGTCCTCACCCGTACAAACGGGAATGGTGGTGCTGTTGCGAAGACGCACGTACTGATCGGTATACATCCACGGAACCATGTCTTCGATCCATGCAAGATTGTATTTCTCCATTCTTCTTGCAAAACGAATACAGTCTTCTACGCAGATATGACCGAAGTGGTCGATCGCAAGAGGTACCTCATAGCCAATGACCTCACGCACATCTTTGACATAATTTTCAAGGAAATCAAGTCCCTTTTCGGTCAGATGTATTCCTGTGTGAGGGTGCGCGGTAGTAACAATAGAATAGCTCTTCTGATGTCTTACCATATCGGCAGTCACACTTCCGCCCTGTACGTTGAGAATATGAGAGGCATACTTCTTCATGTCGTCGATAAAACCGAGAGGCGCGTTGAGCGTTCCGGGCTCGTCGAGAAGCAGACCGATTCCGAGGTCCATCTTGAGGAAAGTGAAGCCCATATCCATTCGTTTTTTGAGAGCAAGTCCCATATCGTGTCCCGTGTGCTTGCCGTCCACGTCGGTGTCGCAGTACACGCGGATCTCATCGCGGAATTTGCCGCCGAGTAGCTGGTAAAGCGGAACACCGTAAGCCTTGCCCGCGAGATCCCAAAGCGCGATCTCAATGCCCGACACGCCGCCGCCCTGACGGGAAGGACCGCCGAACTGCTTGATCTTGCGGAAGATCTTGTCCACGTTGCAAGGATTTTCGCCGAGAATGCGGCTCTTGAGCATCAGCGCGTAGGTCTTTGAGGACGCATCGCGTACCTCGCCGAAACCGCTGATGCCTTGGTTTGTGTCTATGCGAAGGATAGTGCAACGCTTGGGTGCGCCGTCTATGTCAACGAAGCGCATATCGGTAATTCTAAGATCCGTTGGGTTAGAACAGTAATTCATTATTTTATCTCCTTTTATATAACAAGCGTAAAGTTGTTTTCGCCGTTCTTTGAAAGTTTAACAGTTTTTGTTTCAACTCCGCCATCCGTATCTATCTGAACGTCGTATTCACCGTAGAAGCCTCTGAACTCAGTTTTTCCGTTTTCGTCGGTAACGAGCTCGGTTTCGGTGTGCCACTTTTTTTGCAAAAGGTCTTTGATTCTGAAATATGCAGGCTTGGGCGAGAGATCGAACCGAAGCAGTCCACCGTAGAAATAATTTTCACCGGTAGCCATATCACCGGGCTTTGCGTTATATGCATAGCCGTCAACAAGATTCCAATAAATGATCTGCTCCACGTTCGGGTGCGAGAACCAGATCGTATACAGCCTTTCGATGATCTCCGCTTGGATCGCCTCGTCCTCCGCCTCCCCTGAATATGCGGGAACCGTGACCTCTGTTATTTGGAGAGGCTTGCCGAAATTCGAATACAGATCCATGTGCTTGTACAGGCTCTCGGGGTTGAGCGTCTTTCTTGTTGCCTTATACTCATCCTCAGGTTTGTTGACGAGATGATACTGCATACCGATGGCATCGATCCGAGCTCCCTTGAGCATGTTTGCCTCTATGTATGCGTAATACTTGTCGGTGGCACGGCACCTGTCCTCCCAGCAAAGCCCTGTCCCTTCGTTGATGCAAAGCCGATTTTGCGGGAAGTATTTTTCTGCCAGCTTAAAGCACCACTCCACATAATCGGGCAGATCGTAAAGCTTGGTTTTTCCTTCCACCCATTCCATCTCGTTAGTCACCTCGATGGTCGGGATCTTGTCGGCATATCGCTCGGAGATCTCGGCGTACCGCTTTTCAAGCTCACGCTTGACCTCCTCCACACTTGCGTCATAGAGCCATTTCGGGAAAAAGATGTCATATGCCAATGCGTGCTCACGGGGCTCAATTTCGTGTTTCTCGCAAAATTCGATACAGAGATCCGGAGCGGGGCGACGATATACCTTAGGACTGTCCTTTGCGTAACGCGGCTTGCCCTTCTCGGGCTCAAGCGCATCCCAATAGAAGGGAAGCGTTGCCATGTTAAAAAGCTCTGCAAAATATTTTTTGTATTTTTCGTTTTTATCCTCGTTCTCAAACTCGTCGAGCATAAAAATGTTCGCGCCGAAACGGAACTCGTGGCTTTTTTGCGCAAGCTTTATTTTCGCGTTTCGAACAGGTTTTCCTTCCTTATCAACAACGGTTAACCTTCCATCGCCTTTTCGGTAGCGTTCAATACCTTCAGCGGCTCTTTTGCTCCAAGCATCATTTTGTTCTTCGAACAAATCTAAAATGGCTCTTCTGTTGTTCATTTGAGAATCCTCCTCATTTATATGATTTTTTATATTATAGCATACCGAATCCGCAAAGCGTACCTGTAAATCGATGATCTAGGTTGATTTTTCGAAACAGATATGATATAATTAAAGTGAATAGTGAGGTGATCTTTGTGTTTTTCAAAGAAGAACTTTTGTCATTTAATATATTAGATGTTCTTGAACTACAGCAACAGGATGTCAATATGTTCAATAGTGGACGAAACTTTAACGCGTTATCATTTCGTTTTCGTTCCGATGCCGTTTTGATAACCAAAACAGAAAGGTATCCTGTAAAAGACAACTATGTGTCCTATTTCCCCGCAAGATTGGATTATACCAGAGTGGCGACGGTGGACGAGATGATCGTTGTTCATTTTGATACAATAAACTACAGTACGAAAAATATTGAATATTTTATTCCAAGCGATCCTGCCGTTTTGGCGAAACTCTTCAAGGAAATTTTGCAGGTTTGGAACAAAAAAGAGCTTGGATATAAATATAAATGCTCCGCGATTTTGTGCGAGATCTTCGCCGAATGTTACACACAGAATTACGTATCAAAGTCGCAGAATTCTAAAATTCAAAACTCGGTAGAATATCTTTTGAAAAACTATAAAAAAAGCGACCTCTCAGTAAAAGAGATCGCAGACAGATCATTTATGAGCGAGGTCTATTTCAGAAAGATTTTCAAAGAGGAGTACGGCGTAACGCCTCAAAAATACATTATAGACCTACGCATGCAAAACGCGGTAGGCTTAATATCCGCAGGATACTATTCTCTCAAGGAAGTCGCGTATATGTCGGGCTATAACGACTATAAACATTTTTCGGTGGAATTTA
>JAZLAP010000139.1:0-4441 GCA_045613265.1 Eubacteriales bacterium
CCGCCGAGGAATGTCCGTCTGCCGCTCTCGCGCAACATCGCGGCGGCAAGACTTGCCGTTGTGGATTTTCCGTCGCTCCCCGTTACCCCAAGCGTAAAGGCGGGGGACGAGGAGAGAAACAGCCCGATTTCGGTCGTAACAGCAATGTGAGGAGACGAAAAGCCCTCTCCCACAGGGCGCAATCCGGGCGAACGGATGAGAACATCCTCGTGAACGTCCGACAGGTAGCCCTTGCCCAAAACGAGCCGCGCGGCATGACCGCCAACGAGAAGATCCGCGCGCGGATCGCGAAGCGTTACCGAAAGTCCCATGCCTTCCAAAAATCCGAGAAGCGGCGCGTTTGACACGCCGTATCCGAGAAGTGCGATTTTATACTTCCTGTCTTTGATCTGTGACAGTGTAAGGATCTCGCTATTCTCCTTCCCTTTTTATGCGGTAAATTATGATGGATGCTTCATATAGCAGCTTCGGATATAACCGTTTATATTATACTACTTATTTTCATATCTTGCAACCGAAATGTGAATTGTTCGGGAAAAATTTACACTTTAAACGCCGAAGATCGCCGCGCAGCACAAAAAACGGGAGGCTGATAGCCTCCCCTACGGATAATACGAATAAAAATCATTTGCCTTGCGGTGGGAGTAATCCTCCGCCCAACGGATGTGTACCCGTTCCCGACGTCCTTGTATCGATGTGCAGAGAGGTCGGCTCTCGCTTATTTTTGCTTCCGTATATCCTGACCGCGGAAAAGCAGGATCTTGTATTCACCGAAGAAACGGCTCGTAATACGGTCATCGTAAGTACGCGGAAGCTCATTTTCCGAAAGGTTGGTGCTGACGACCGTGGATTTTCCACGGTTCAGACGCGTATTGACCAGATTGTACAGGCAGGAGACCGAAAATTGCGTGGACATTTCGGTGCCGAGATCGTCGAGGATCAGAAGCTCGGCATTCATGTATTTTTCCCCGCGTGAAGGCTCGTCGCCGCGCGCACGGAAGCGATCGTATTCGAAGTCCGCGAACACGTTGGGAGCACTTTCGTAAAGCACGTCGTAGCCCTTTTCGATCACGCGGCGCGCAATTGCCGTCGAAAGGTGCGTTTTTCCGAGTCCGGTACCGCCCATCAAAAGAAGATTGCCGTTTCCGACCGAAAAGTTGTCGGCGTACGCCTTGCACTCGTTATACGCATAGCGCATCAGTGCCAGCGTCTCCCTGTCCTCACTGTAGTAGTCAAAGGAAAAGTTGTCAAAGCTCTGGCGATCGATGAGATTGCCGAGCCCCGATGAGCGAAAGCCTGCCTCCACCAAAAGACGGCGCATGCATTCGCACATTTTTGTACCGACAAATCCCGTGTCAAGACATTCCTTGCAGGTATATTTGACGTCGGTATAATCCTCGGGAAGCGCCAGCGAAACGAGAAGCGCACGCCGCTCAGCGACCAAAGCCTCATTTTCCTCGCGGAGTGCCTGTATCCGTTCGGCAAGATCGCTGCCGCCCATACAAGCGGTACGGAAGAGACGTCTGCCCGTCTCGGAGAGCAGACCGTCAAGACGGCAAAGTGCGGGAGACTCGGCGTGAAGCGCACGCTTACGCGCCTCGGCATCCTGCACGGCTTTCATACGCCGTTCCTCGATCGCGGCGCGCACGTTGCGGTAATTTTCTGCGTTGTAGCCCATTACGGTTCCCCCTCTTTCTTGTTCGTATCGTAGATACCGGAGCCTTGATAGCTGCGCTCCAGTGCCTTTTTGAAGAAGTCGCTCGTGTCGAAGCTCTTTTGTTCAAGCGGCGTTTTTTCCTTCCGCCTTGCCACCGTTTTCTTTTCCTGCCACTCGGCTTCGCGCGCCGCCTCGCATTCGGCAAGCGTTTTACAGCCCTTCGTATACCAACGGGTGAGAATTTTATCGGCGTATTTAACGAAGCCTCGCGTGGTCGCACCGACTGCAATATCGTAGGCAAGTCCGATCACGTCCTCGCCGTAGCCGTACTCCCTCCAACGCGCAATGCACTCCCTTTCGACCTTTGAAAATGCACGTCCCTGAATGCCGAACAATTTGCGCACAAGACCCACAAGATCGGCGTTTTCCTGTTCTTTTTTTATGTAATCGTCGAGATCCGATACCGTCGTGATGCCGCGATCGACCATCGTTGCCGCAACCCTTTCGGCGTATCCGATCGAGCCGCGTTCCTTCTCGATACAGTACGAGAGAAGCGTCAAAATATAACCTGCATCAAGGTGCATATCCTCGATCATGCCGATGACGGCGTGGATCTCGCTCTGGTTCAACGTATGTCCGAGTAGCAGCTGGCATTCGTCGAGAAGCGAGGAAAGCCCGTAGGCATCGATCGCGGCGGCAAGCGCCTGTCCGTCGCGCACCGTGCGTCCGCGCAGGGAGACGATGCTGCCCTCCTGCTCGATCACACCCGCTTCCTTCCAATAGGAGATCGCTCCCTCAACGCGCGAAAGCGAGCATCCCGCCGCTTCGGAAAGCGCCGCCGATCCTCGTGTTCCGTCCTCCAGAAGGCAGAGGAGAACGCGAAGATCGTCCATGGACGCATTGAATAAAGCCGCGCTTCCGCCGAGAACGGAGCCGCTTTTCTGTTCAAATTTCATGCTTTTCTCCTGTTTTTTTCGTAACTTCGCTATGCTTTGCCGTATTGTTCTTTATATCATAGCAAAGCTTCATCAAGGAATCTCCGAGGTGGATGTTCTCAACGCTGACGCACGGATCCGGTGAACGGATCTCGGTGTTTGAAAAGTTCCAGATACCGCGCACGCCTGCCGCGATCAGGGATTTGATCACCGACATAGCGGCTTCCTTCGGTGTTGTGACGACACCGATCTCAACCCGATTCTCCTCGCAAAAGGCAGAAAGCTCGCGCGCGTCGTAGATCGGAACGTCCGAAACCGAGCTGCCGATCAGCTTTTTGTCAACGTCAAACAGAGCAAGCCGCGTAACACCGCGCCGCTCAAACATATGGCTTGATACGATCGCACGCCCGAGGTTGCCCGCCCCGACGATGACTGCGCGATAGCCCTCATTCATGCCGAGAAGCTCTCCGATCTTGTCGTGCAGATAGCGCACGTTATACCCGTAGCCCTGTTGACCGAAGCCGCCGAAGCAATTGAGATCCTGACGGATCTGCGAGGCGGTCACGCCCATCATATCGGCAAGCTCACCCGAACTGACACGGAGAATATCCTTGCGTAACAGCTCACCGAGGTAACGATGATAGCGAGGCAGTCTGCGAATCACGGCAGGCGACACGACTGCCGTATTTTTCATGGCATCCTCCTTCTTTTTGAAGACGCTTTTTACGTTATCGATCTTTTCCATCTCGCTTCCTTTCCATCCTTCTTGTCCGCTTGGGTTTACATTTTTCAAATCGGGCACGTCGGTTTCCAAAAACTTGGATTTTCCACAGTACCCACAGGGTTTTCCACAGGTTTTTTTGCATTTGGGGGTAGATTTTAGGGGATTTCCATGAGTTTTCCACAGGATTGTGGGGAAAAGTGCGCCGTGTTTCCCCCAAGAAAAAAGTGTAAAATTCGTGAAAAGACTCCGCCGAATTCGGCCCTTTTTTGCAGTTTATGGCAAATCAATGTAAACTATAGTTTGCTTTTCGCATTACATGGTATCGGCGGCAGAGGCATTAAGCGCGGAGTCGGCAAACACGCCGTCGCGCGCAACGAAATAGCCCTGTGCGCCGATCATTGCCGCATTGTCTCCGCAGAGCGAGGGCGGCGGCACGAAAAAGTCTGCGCCGCACTCCTTTGCAACGAGCGAAAGGCATCGGCGGAGATGCGAATTGGCGGCGACACCGCCTGCCAGCACGAGAGACTCGCCCGTATGCAAGGACAGAACCGAGCGCAGCTTGTCTCCGATCGCGGTAACGGCGGCATAGGTATAGCGTGCGGCGAAGGCGGCAGTGTCAAGCGCTTCGCCCGTCTGCTCGTAATGATGCAGAAGGTTGACGGCAGCGGTCTTCAGTCCCGAAAAGGAAAAATCGGGAACGTCGCCTGCGATCGCCGGAGAGGGGAGCCGCATGGAAGCGTCCTTCATTGCGGCGCTTTTCTTATAGCGCATAAGATAATCGCCGTCGAGATTGCCGACCGCCTTTTGAAAGCCCTCGGCAGAAAGCGCGTCGAACCCCTTTCCCGCAGGGTAAGGGATGCCGATCAGTCGTCCGATCTTGTCAAACGCCTCACCGATCGCATCGTCGCGCGTCTGTCCGATCACGGTAATATCGGTATAATCGCGGACGTGATAGATCGCTGTGTGACCACCCGAAACGACGGTTGCGATAAACGGCGGCTTCGGTGCATCGGGCAAAAGATAGGCGGCGGCGATATGCCCCGCGATGTGATCCACGGCAACCAGCGGGATCCCGTTCGAAACGGCAAGCCCCTTCGCAAAGTTGACGGCGCACAAAAGGGCGCC
>JAZLAP010000140.1:0-3323 GCA_045613265.1 Eubacteriales bacterium
AAGTGCAGTAATGTATTCAGCTGAGCGATACTAATAGACCGAGGGCTTGAACTGCATCCGCAGTTCTCTTATGAGCTTTCTTTTCTCCCCTTTGTTCGGTTTTTTCAATTCGCATTTGCCATTCGCTTTTCCTTTTTTGCCCCCTCGGCATCCGCAACGCCGATTCCCAATTTGCTCCTCCTTCCTCCGCTTTTTCTCAATTTCGCCCGGTTGCATATCGGGTTTTTTGTTTTTTATGTAAGATTCGGGGTTGAATTTCTGTTTGTTTGGATGATAGCGCAGGAAGGATTGACATTATTCTTTCAAAAGGCTAAAACATGGTTAAGAATACAGTTTTTATGTACCCATGAAAGGAGAAAACGATAAAAAAGCAACGACTTGTTTTATTAATGACATTGACCGCGCTTTTGCTCGTTCTTTGTATGACGGCATGCGGTAAGCCTTCCGTGACAGACTTTACGGTCGATGCGGAGCAGAGGCTCGTTGTGATGCTTTCTGATGGAAGGTTCTTTAATCTCGGACGAGTGACGAAGACCGCGCTTGGCAGGCTATCATATGATACGTCATCCGGGGAAAATATGTTTTATCTTATTCGCGACAGCATCGGCTCGCCGTTTTCACAGTATCTTGCGGGCTGCAATCTCAAAGACCTGATTGATGTCGAGGCAGTGTTGGACGCGAAAGCCCCCGAGGCGGCGGTGGCGTGCTATCTTGATGGATTGCCCGCATACCGAGAAGAGCTTTCTGCAAATATTGAAGCCTTTTATGCAAATGCGAAATAAATATCAAAAGCACCGTCTGCTTTTTAAGTTGACGGTGTTTTTTGGACAAAAACGACTTTTTGACACTAAATATATCGCTTTTGTCTATTGCATTTCGTGCGGAAGAGTGGTATGATAAAGGTAAGAAAGATATATTGAAGGAGAAGCAGTTATGAAATTTTCATTCATCACCTCTGACGTTCCAAGTAATAAAAACATGACCTACCGCTTTCGCGGTACCGTTACCCTGGATCGCGTTGACGGTATTACGCTTTTTGCCTTTGCCGACAGCCGCTATAAGCTGTATATCAACGGAAAATATGTCGCAGAGGGCCCCGTGATGGCGTCCGAACATTATTACGATGAATTTACGACCGATGCCTTCCGCGTCGGTGAAAACGAGATCGAGGCGGAGGTTTTGTATGCCGGCGGTACAACGGGCATGAACGGTATCCGTCGCAAGCGCGCAGTGGCATTCACGCTGGCGGGAGAACGCGACGGCGAACGACTTTTTGAGACGGACGATACGTGGGAAACCGCAGTGAATGAAACGCGCCGCTTCTGCCGTCACCGTTCGGTGCACCCCAACGGATTTGTCAACGAGTACTACGAGGAAAAGCCGCTTGTATGGAAAAAGGCGATCTCGTATCCCACCGCCTACAGCAATACTGAGGGGCTTGAAAAATGGGGCGTTTTCGGCTTTTATCAATACATTAAAAAGAGTCCGATCCCCTTGCTCCGTCCCGAGGGGCGACACACCTTCACCGTATCGAAGCCCATGACGTCGGGGCTTACGACGGGCGACGCGTTCACCGAATGGACGGTGAAGGCGGGCGAAACACGCGACCTTGTTTTGTCGGCGGGCGTGCATTCCGTGGGTTATCCGACCTTTGTTTTGTCGGGCAAGGGCAAGGTCACGATCGTTTACGGTGAAAGCTACCGCCATCTGGATCCCGAGCATCAATGGTACATCAAAAAGCACCGTGAGGATTTTACCGGCGATATTTGCGACGATCCTACCGATTTTGTAACGCTGACTGGCGAAAAGCTCTCCTTTACGCCCTATTTGCATCGCGTTTTCCGTTTCGTTCGCGTGACGGTCGAGGCGACCGAGGACGTGACGCTGCATGACGCGAGTTTTTCGATATACCGTTATCCTCTCTCGGAGGACAACGGTTTCCGTTGCTCGGACGAGCGTTACAACAAGATCTACGAGATCAGCGTGCGCACGCTTCGCAACTGCATGATCTCTACCTACGTGGATTGTCCCTTCTATGAGATGGTGCAGTACGTGCAGGATGCCTACCTCGAGATGGCGTACACGATGTATCTTTCCGGAGATTACCGCATGCCGCAGAAGCTGATGACCGACACATGGCAGTCGCGCGACTATGAGGGCATGATGACGGCGGGCGCGCCGATGGCGTACAAAATGGTCACGCCGACCAACTGCATTTATTTTATCGCAATGGCACGGGATTATCTCCTGCACACGGGCGATGAGGCGTTCGTTCGTCCTTTCCTTCCTGCTTTTTATGACGTTCTTGATTGGTACAAAAAGCGCCTGACCGCCGACGGAGTTGTCGATG
The DNA here is from genome assembly GCA_045613265.1 of Eubacteriales bacterium. Lineage (GTDB taxonomy): Bacteria > Bacillota > Clostridia > Oscillospirales > CAG-272 > UBA1740. The sequence continues at coordinate 2,351 of JAZLAP010000140.1, forward strand.
TTCTTCCGTTCGGCTTGTTCATTGACTGGGTGGACGATTGGGTACGCGAGGATTTCCATGACAATTGGTTTGTTCCGTATAGCGATAAGACACCCGCCTCGCTCTATTCTCTCACCTACCTCTTTGCCTTGAAGGCAGCGATTCCGCTCTTCCGCCGCTTTGGGCGCGAGGGCATGGCAAAAGACCTTGAAGCCGATTACGATTCCTTGCTCCAAGCAATCAACGCGCGGTATTTTGACGAGGCGCGCGGCATGTATAAGGATCGCGCTGACGGCGGCTATAGCGAGCACAGCCAGATCTTTGCCGTGCTTTCGGGTGCGATCGATGGCGAAAAGGGACGGGCGATGATGGAAGCTTGCAAGGCACCCGACGTTGCAAAATGCTCCTTCGGCTACCGCTATTTCAAGAACCGCGCTATGGATATGCTGGAGATGCCGCTCGATATGGAGGAATTTCTCGGCGATTGGTACGCGATGCTTGCAGACGGTGCAACTACATGGTTCGAGTTCCCCGGGCACACACGCAGTGACTGCCACGGCTGGAGCGCAACGCCGATCTACGAGTTCACGACGAAGATTCTCGGTCTTACTCCCGTTGCCGACGGTGCTTCGGTCGTTTCGGTTGATCCGACCTTCTACCACCTTACCGAGGCTTCGGGGTGTCTTCCTACCGCGGATGGCGGCGTCCGTCTTGCCTTCCACAAGGACGGCGACAAATATTGCGTGACCGTGGATTCGCCTGTGCGTATTGAAAAACGGATCCGCATGAAGGACGGTACGATCCTTGTGACGAACGACGCGCACGTGGAATATACGGTATAGCCGAAGAGAGTCGAACCTGTAAGCCTCGCGGCGACGAATTTTTGCGCTTTCCGCCGAATACCGTCTCGCAAGGTCTTACCTTGCTTCGTCGATCTTCGACAAAAATCATCAAAAATTCATTTGCCGAGAGGTGCCTTGCAGTTTCGGTCGGA
>JAZLAP010000141.1:0-4570 GCA_045613265.1 Eubacteriales bacterium
CCCTCATCGGTGAGAATTTCCATTAAGATAGAGTGAGGCACACGGCCGTCCATGATGATCACATTCTTTACGCCGCGGTCTATCGCTTCGATGCAGCAATCCACTTTGGGAATCATGCCACCCGAAATGATTCCGCTTTCGTAAAGAGCCTTTGCTTCCTTCACCGTGATGTGAGGAATGAGGCTCGAGGAATCGTTTCTGTCCTTCAGAATGCCCGCAATATCGGTCATCATGATGAGATTTTCCGCACCGAGCGCACCCGCAATGCAGGCGGCGGCGGTGTCACCGTTGATGTTATAGGTGTTGCCGTCGCGGTCACAGCCGACGGTGGAAATGACCGGAATGTAGCCCTTTTCGAGAAGGTCGATCACCGGTCTTATATGAATATGGGTGACCTTGCCGACGTAGCCGAGGCGTTCATCCTTCATCCTCGCCTCGATCAGTCTGCCGTCCATGCCCGAAATGCCCATCGCCTTGCCGCCCTTTGCCTCAAGGAGGTTGACGAGCGTTTTGTTGACCTTGCCCGCCAGCACCATCTGCACGATGTCTACGGTTTCCTTGTCGGTCACGCGAAGACCGTCAACGAATACCGGCTTTTTGCCGAGCTTCTCCATCATCTCGTTGATCTCGGGGCCGCCGCCGTGCACGAGCACGACCTTGACACCGATCAGCCAAAGGAGGACAATGTCCTGCATCACCTGCTCCTTCAGCGTCTCGCTTGTCATGGCGTTTCCGCCGTATTTCACTACGACGATCTTACCCGTGTAGCGGCGGATATAAGGAAGCGCCTGCGTCAGTACCTCGGCGCGCTCCGCATTCGAAAAATGATTGTCTGTCATAAATACCTCTTTTATATCAGGTACGGTAATCACCGTTGATCTTTACGTAGTCATAGGTAAGGTCGCAGCCCCATGCGGTGGCTTCGCCGTTACCGTCACCGAGTGTGACGATAATATTGATCTCGCGCTCAAGCAGGATCTCCTTGGCGATCTCCTCGGAAAACGGAATGCCCGCGCCGTTTTCGCAGACCGTGATCCTTCCCTTTGCGCTCTCGAAGGAGACACCGACACGCATCACGTCCACGTCGGCGCCGCTGTAGCCGATTGCGCAAAGCACGCGCCCCCAGTTGGCATCGGCACCGAACATTGCCGCCTTTAAAAGGCTGGAGCAGACAACGCTTTTGGCGACCGTCTTTGCCGTCTTTTCGTCCTTCGCGCCCGAAACGCGGCATTCAAGGAGCTTGGTCGCGCCCTCGCCGTCGCCCGCAATCATGCGACAAAGTGCAACGGTCACGCTGTTGAGCGCACACATGAAGCTGTCAAAATCTGCGCCGTCAGTCGTGATACAGTCATTGCCTGCCATACCGTTACAGAGCACCGTCACCATATCGTTGGTCGAGGTGTCACCGTCAACGCTGACCATATTGAAGGTGCTTGCAATATCGGTCGAGAGTGCCTTTTGCAGCATCGGTGCGGAAATGGCAACGTCCGACGTGATAAAGACGAGCATGGTTGCCATATTGGGATGGATCATACCGCTTCCCTTGGCAATACCGCCGATGCGGCAGGTCTTGCCACCGACCGTAAACTCGACAGCAACCTCTTTTTTCACCGTATCGGTCGTCATAATGCCCTCGGCGGCGGCGTCACCGCCGTCTGCCGAAAGTCCCGCAACAAGCGCGGGAATACCGTTTTTGATCGGCGTAATGTCAAGCGGCTGACCGATAACGCCGGTCGAAGCAACCACAACGTCCGCAGCCTTTACGGGAAGACTTTCGGCAAGAAGCGTCGACATCTCTTCCGCGATCTCGATGCCGTTGGCGTTACAGGTATTGGCGTTGCCGCTGTTACAGATCACTGCCTGCGCGATACCGTCGGCAATATGTGCCTTCGTAACGGTGAGCGGCGCACCCTTCACGAGATTTGTCGTATATACGGCGGCGGCAGTAGCAGGGCATGCACTGTAGATCAAAGCGAGATCGCGCTTTGTTCTGTTGTGGCGTATGCCGCAATGAATGCCGTTTGCCGTAAAGCCCTTCGCGGCGCAAACGCCGCCTTCTATCATTTTCATCATATATTTTCTCCTTTGTCTCTGCCGTCAGAGCGAAAGCCCCGTGGTCTCGTCTACCGAGAGCAGAAGGTTCATATTTTGGATCGCCGCACCCGACGCACCCTTACCGAGGTTGTCAAAGCGGGAAATAAGCAGGATGCGGTCGCCGCTTCCCGTGACCGTGATCTCCATGTCGTCACGGAAGGCGTAGCGCGAGGCGGACAAAAATCCGCTCTCGTCGGCGCGATCCGCATATCGTACAACGCCGCCCTTGTAATAGTCGCGGTAAACGGCTCGGATGTCGTCGATGCTCCCGTTCAGGCTGTCGCGGAACAGAGGCACCGTCACCTCCATGCCCGCATAATAAGGGGCAACGATCGGAAGAAAGGCGGGTGCATTCTTGAGTCCCGTAACCGCCGTCATTTCGGGAAGATGCTTATGCGTCTGGGAAAGCCCGTAAAGGCGCGGTGCGCCGAGCAGCTCGTCGCGCCCCTCCGCCTCGTATTCGGCGATCATTTTCTTTCCGCCGCCCGAATAACCGGTCAGCGAGGTCGCCGTAAGACACAGACCTTCGGGGATGATACCGGCGCGCACAAGCGGCTCAACGAGAGCAACAAAGCCGCTCGCGTGACAGCCGGGATTGGCAACGCGCTTTGACGTTCTGATCTTGTCGCGCCGTCCGTGAAGCTCCGGAAAGCCGTAATCCCACGCGGGATCGACACGGTGCGCGGTCGAGGTATCGATGACCGCCGTTTTATCATTTTCGATCAGCGAGACCGCCTCGATCGCCGCCGCATCGGGCAGGCAAAGGAAGGCAACGTCCGCCGTATTCAGCATCTCGCGTCGTGCCTCGGTATCCTTACGGCGTTCCTCGGAGAGCGTAAGCAGAGTAAGATCGCGCCGCCCCGCAAGACGCTCGTGGATACGAAGTCCCGTGGTTCCCGCGCTTCCGTCAATAAATACCTTAGTCATGCGATAGCATCTCCTTTACGTATGCGATCTGACGGTCGAGCGATTCCGCACCCGGACCGCCCTCCGAAATGCGTTTTTCCACACAGGTGCGGAGATCGATCTCCGCGTAAACGTCCTCGCCGAACAGCTCGCTTTCCTTCCGATACACCGAAAGCGGAAGCTCCTCAAGAACGGTTTGTTCCTTGATACAGTAGTTGACAAGACCGCCCGCAATTTTATAGGCACTGCGGAAGGGCATGCCCTTTTTCACAAGATAATCGGCAAGGTCGGTCGCGTTGATGAAGCCCTTCTGCGCCGCACGCTTCATATTGTCCTCGCGGACGGTCATGCCCGCGACCATCGGAGACAGGACGGCAAGGCACATTTTCACCGTGTCCACCGCATCAAATACGCTCTCCTTATCCTCCTGCATGTCCTTGTTGTAGGCAAGCGGAAGCCCCTTTAAGGTCGTTAAGAGAGCCATAAGGTCGCCGTACACGCGCCCCGTCTTACCGCGGCAAAGCTCTGCCATGTCGGGATTCTTTTTCTGCGGCATGACCGACGAGCCGGTGGTGTAGGCATCCGAAAGCTCTATAAATTTAAATTCCCAGCTCGACCAGAGAATGATCTCCTCCGAGAAGCGGGAAAGATGCATCATCAGGATGGATGCCGCCGACAGAAATTCCACGGCGAAATCGCGGTCCGAAACGCCGTCCATGCTGTTCTCGGTAATACCGTCAAAGCCGAGGCGCGCCGCCTCAAAGCGGCGGACGGTCGCATAGGTGGTTCCCGCAAGCGCACAGGAGCCGATGGGTGAAACGTTCATGCGTCGAGCGGTGTCCGAGAAACGAGAGAGGTCACGGAGCAGCATCATACAGTAAGCAATGAGATGATGTCCGAAGGTCACGGGCTGTGCGCGCTGCAGATGCGTGTAGCCCGGCATGATCGCCGTTTTGTGCGCCTCTGCCTTCGTGAGAAGCGCGTGTATCAGCTCGCGGATCCCCTCGCTAATCACGACGATCTCGTCGCGCAGATACATACGCAGATCAAGCGCCACCTGATCGTTGCGGCTGCGGGCGGTATGAAGCTTTTTGCCGAGGTCGCCGAGCCTTTTTGTCAGCTCTGCCTCCACAAACATATGAATATCCTCGCAGGAAAGGTCAAAGGCAAGTGCGCCCGATTCGAGGTCTGCGAGGATGCCCGAAAGACCGTCGATCAGCCGCTCCGCCTCCTCCTCGGTGAGAATGCCGCAGTGCGCAAGCATGGCGGCGTGCGCCATACTGCCCGTAATATCCTGCTTATACATACGCTTATCGAAATGAATGGAAGAATTGAAATCGTCGGCGATCTTATCGGTAACGCCGTCGGTTCTTCCCGCCCACATTTTTGCCATAATTACTCCTTCTTGAAGCGGCGTATAAAACGCCGTATGTGGCGCTCCCGTTTTGGGCGCGCCACGGCATGCAATAGCCGAAGGGAGCCGAACCCGCCAGGGTTCCGTCGGCATAAAACACCGTATACATCAGAGAAATTTGCTCGGAATATCCTATATTCCTTCGTAAATTTTCTT
>JAZLAP010000142.1:0-2909 GCA_045613265.1 Eubacteriales bacterium
TCTCTCGGTACCGCCTGCGGCTTCAGCCGCGAGACCGACAAGGAAGCGATGTCGGGCGTTTACGACCGCATCCGCGAGCAGGGCATCAGCCTGGTCGTCGCCGCCTCGAACAGCTATTCGTCCTCTTACGGCTCGGAAAAGAACGGTAACCTCGGACTTACCACGAATCCCGAAACGGCAACCGTCGGCTCCCCCTCTACCTACGAGGGCGCGCTTTCGGTCGCCTCGATCAACGGCACGAAAACGCCTTACCTTCTCTACAAAGAAGGCAACAGTGACCGTATCGTCTACTTCGTAGAAGCGACCAACAGTGCCTCCGACGAGAAGAAATTCGTTGACGAGATCCTTCCGGCAGGCGTAGAATCCCAAACGATGGAGTACGTGGTCATCCCCGGTGCGGGACGCGAAGCCGACTACATCGGCATGGACGTTACGGGCAAGATCGTGCTTGTCCGCCGTGGATCAAACACCTTCGAAGAAAAGGCAAACGCCGCTCAAACGATGGGTGCCGCCGGTATCATCGTTTACAACAACGTATCGGGCGAGATCAAGATGAACGCCGGTACAACGACCATTCCGATCTGCTCGATCTCGCAGGACGACGGCGAGGCACTTGCCGCACAGTCCTCGGGCTCTATCGTGATCAGCCGCAAGCAAACGTCAGGTCCCTTCATGTCGGACTTCTCCTCCTGGGGCCCTACCCCCGATCTCAGGATCAAGCCTGAGATCACGGCACACGGCGGCAACATTCTGTCTGCCGTCACGGGCGGCACCTACGACCGTCTTTCGGGTACGTCGATGGCATGTCCGAACATGGCAGGCGTAACCGCACTTCTCCGCCAGTACGTTATGGATTCCTTCCCTGCGATCAAAAACGATCCCGTCGAGGTCGCGGCGACGGTCAACCGTCTTCTCATGTCAACCGCCGACGTGGTCTATAACAAAAACGGTCTCCCCTACGCCGTCAGAAAGCAGGGCGCGGGTCTTGCCAATCTGACCGATGCGGCAGCAACCACGGCATACATCCTTACCTATGACCGTGAAAACGGCTCGGTCATGGACAAATCGAAGATCGAGCTTGGCGACGATCCCGCAAGAACCGGTGTGTACGAGCTTTCCTTCTCGGTATGGAACTTCGGCAGCACCGCACTCACCTACCGTCTCTCGGCACAGGTCATGACCGAGGGTGTCAGCGACACGAAAACGCACAACGGCGAAACCACCGTAACCGAAGAAGGATACCTTCTCGACGGTGCAAAAATTGAGATCGTTGCGGGCAGCACCGACGGCACGCATATTACGGTGAATGCCGGCGCCACCGTTGACGTCAAGGTAAGGATCACCCTCTCAGAGAGCGACAAGGCATATCTTGACAACTCCTTCAAAAACGGCATGTACGTCGAGGGTTTCCTCACGCTTGCAGCCGAGAGCGGCACAGAGATCGACCTTTCGGTTCCCTACCTTGCCTTCTACGGCGACTGGACGCAGGCACCGCTCTTCGACCTTGACTATTTTGAAACCAACGCCGACGAGCTTGACGATTCGATCGAGCTTCTTGACAAAACGCTTCCGGACGCCTACGCTACCCGCCCCGTCGGCGGCGTATCCGAGGACTACGTAAGCTATCTCGGCTCCTACTACTTCGTACAGGATCCGAAAAACAAGATCATTGCCGCCGACCGCAACTACATTGCGATCTCGAACCAGGACGGCACGGTGCATACGCTGCGCTTCGTATGGGCAGGCATGCTCCGCAACGCAGAACGGATTGAGGTCACCATCACCGACGATGCGACCGGAGAGGTCATCTTTGAAACCGTTGAAAACGACGTCCGTAAATCCTACGGTGACGGCGGTTCTTACATCTACCCCGCCAACGTCAAGATCGAATTTGATGCGATGAAGCATAATCTGAAGAACAACACGACCTACACGGTCAAGCTTCAGGGCTATCTCGACTACGGCGACGGCGGTCTTACGACCAACGAAAACAACACCTTTACCTTCCCCTTAACGGTTGACTTTGAGGCACCCGCCGTTACCGGTTGTGAATTCTACACCGAGTACGACAAAGCCGAAAAGAAAAACCGTCTGTTTGCAAAGCTTGCGGTTTACGACAACCATTACGCTATGGCAATGCAGGTGGGTTACGTCTCACTCGGCACGAACAGTGAGGGCAAAACGGAATACCTGATGACGCCGTTTGACGCCTACCTCACGCCGATCTATTCGAAGGAAGATACCACGACCTATGTGACCTACGAATTGACCGACTATATCTACGAGATCAAAAACAACGCAAAAACGAAGAATACCTTCACTGTTTCCTGTTACGACTATGCTCTGAACGAGGCAACCTACGAGATCCCGCTTCCCGACGATTTTCTTGACTTTTATCTTTCGGAAACCGAGATCACTCTGAATCCGAACGAGGTGTACACGCTGTCTCCCCTCGTCTATCCCGCCACCGAATGGCCTGAGCTTCTCCAGTACGTTTCAAGCAACCAAAAGGTCGCGCGCATCGTCAACAACAAGATCGTTGCCGTCGGCAGCGGCGTTTCGACCGTCACGGTCTACGATCCCGTAACGAACGAGGAGGCATTCCTCAAGGTCACGGTACGCAAGGCGGGAGACGACGGCTACCGCGTATACGACAAGCCTGTCGCCGACGTCTTTGAGCTGACCGGCTACGACACGTTAAAGGCATACTATCAGCTTTCGAACACCGACCGCGAGATCGGCGAGACCGGCGACCACGTGCTGTTCGGCGGAGCTCTGTCTCTGAAGATGTATCCGTCCGAATCGGTGAAGCTTGCCTATGCGCTCGATGCCTTCTTCCCCGACGACGTTGAGGTCATCTTCGAATCGGGCAACGACAGCATCGTTACGGTCGATCAAAACGGTGTGAT
>JAZLAP010000143.1:0-1661 GCA_045613265.1 Eubacteriales bacterium
TGATGTGATCGTGAAAACCTCTCTGCCATATCACATCATCATCATATTTACCATGTATCTCTTTAGACGCATTCATTTTAACGTATCCAATAACCTTTGAAATAACGGATCGACCTCGTAGGGGCGATTCATGAATCGCCCCTACAAAATACAAACATCCTTATGAGAAGGAGCGTAAAGGCTGTCGCTTTTACTTTTGCGCGGTTTTATGCTTCGAGCTTTTGCAAAAGCTTCCGTTCGGTAACGTAGATCACGGCGTACGCTATGGCAAGCGACAGCGGAATGAAAGCAAAGTCAAAGACGATGCTTCCGATCTCGGCTTTCGTAAGGAGCGACGGCATACCGTAGCAGTTTTCCTGTATAAAGGTGAATGTCGCAGCGATCTGCTCGATCATGCGGATCATGAAGAAAAGAAGGAGAAGTGTGAGGTTGGAACACGAAAGCTTGGAAGTAAGCGAAAGGAAGGGAAGCTTCGTTTCGGCACGCGCGTTGCGTAGAAGCAGATAATAGGGAAGCAGAAACAGGCAAAGCATACGAAACGGTTCGATGATCAGCGAACCGAAGAGCGTAATGACGATTACTACGTCGGGGTAGTCGCCGATGATTAAAAATGCGTTAAAGACCTGGAACAACACCTCATACGCCAGGTAATACAGATAGGCGCAAAGCCCGCTTCGCAGTCCTTCACGGTGGGCAAAAACGAACATGAAGCCAAAGGAGACAAACAGATAAAGCAGCTTCAGGAGTTGGAGCGTATAGTAAAACACGAGATAGGGAATGCCGCCGAGCTTCTGCAACGGGGCGAAAAGGAAGGATAAAGCGCAGAGCAGAAGGGCAAAGGACAGCGACAGCGCAAGAAAAGACAACTTTTCCTTTGAAGAGAAAAGCGGTATGGTTTTGGTATCTCCGTTCGTATTGTTCATTTTTTAAGCTCCGTTCCGTCTTTTTGTAAACTTTTGTATACATTTTCGGCGGCTTTTCCGTCTTTTTTTAGATACGGCTTTATTGTATCACAGATTTTGCCTTTTTGCAACCGAAAACGCAGGAATTTAAAAAATATTTAAGATAATATGAAAACGGCGGAGAGATTGTGTCTCTCCGCCGTTTTCGTAAGTTCTTAGTACATGCCACCCATGCCGCCGCCCATTGCGGGGGCTGCAGGTGCGGGATTTTCTTCCTTCTTATCCGAAACAACAGCCTCGGTTGTAAGAACGGTAGCCGCGACCGATGCTGCATTCTGGAGCGCACTGCGCGTTACCTTCGTCGGATCGACGATGCCGACCGAAACCATGTCGCAGTAGGTCTCGTTATAAGCGTCGAAGCCGTAGCCGACCTTGCCGCTGTTCTTGATCTTGTCGATGATGATCGCGCCGTCAACGCCTGCGTTGTCGGCGATCTGACGCATCGGAGCCTCAAGCGCCTTGATAACGAGCTTAACACCCGTCTTCTCGTCGCCCTCGACCGTGTCGAGAAGCTTCTCGACCTCGCCGATGACGTTTACGTAAGCCGTACCGCCGCCTGCAACGATGCCTTCCTCAACGGCAGCCTTGGTTGCGTTGAGCGCGTCTTCGATTCCCAGCTTCTTGTCCTTGAGTTCCGTTTCGGTTGTGGCGCCTACCTTGAACAGGGCTACACCGTTGGACAGCTTGCCGAGACGTTCC
>JAZLAP010000144.1:0-7375 GCA_045613265.1 Eubacteriales bacterium
TGTAGCCGGTCACGGAATAATACGTGCCGTCGCTCGAAAGTGTGAATACGAGACCTTCGGTATAGAAGGTGGGATCGCAGTAGCCGCACACGTCACAGACGTGATCGCCGCCAAAGCTATGGCTTCCCGTTGCAGGAATAATCTCGGTTCTCGTCACGCCGCACGCGGTACAGGTGTAAGTCTTAACACCGTCGGTCGTGCAGGTCGCGGGAGTGGTCACAACACCGTCGTTCCAGATATGACGGTAGGTGGTCCAAACGGTAGGCCTTCCGTCCGCGTAATGCCAGAACACGTTGGGGATCGTAGGCTCGTTTTCGCTATAGTAGTAACAGTCGGCGTTGGTGAGCGGTGTGTTGCCGTTGCCGACGGAGACGATTCCCCAAGCTTCGGCATTCATGCCCTTGTAATACACCGTCTCAAGTGCCGTTGCGCCGTAGAAAGCGTAGCCGCTGACCGTCGTGAGGCTTGCGGGAAGGACGATATCCTTCAATGCCGTTGCGTTATAGAAGGCGTAACCGTCGATCGCAGTCACGGTGTCGGGAAGCGCAATACCCGTAAGCTTCGTGCAGCCCGAGAAGGCATAGCTGCCCACCGTCGTGACACCGTTTTGCAGCGTAACGCTCGTGAGTCCCACGCAGCCGTAGAAGGCGTATTTTCCAACATTTGTCACACCGCCTTCGACCACAGCAGTCTTCATTGCGTTTTTGTACAGAGAAGCCCACGGCACTGCGCTCGGACCGGAGAAGTCGGTCATCTTACCGCTACCCATAACCGTCAGCTTGCCCGTCGTGGGGTTATAAAGTGCAATCACGTTATCCGAAGCGGTTGCCGAAACGTCCCATCTTACGTAATAAGGAATGTTGTTGTTGCTTGCATAGTAGCTTGCTCTTGCGTTCGGCGGGCCGTAGATCGTCAGTCTGCCACTGTTGGCGGGGATCGCGCGCTCGCCGATCGAGGTATTGGTGCTTTCCACCGTAACCGAAACCAGTGCGTTTGCACCGTAGAAGGAGTAAGCGCCGACCGCAGTTACGTTTGCGGGAATATGGATATGCGTAATTCCCGTACAACCGAAGAAGGCATAGGTACCGATCCTGGTCAGCGGTGCGCCGAAGGCAACGCTTTTCAACGATACACACCCGTAGAAGGCGTATTCACCGAGCGTTTCCACCGTTGAAAGATCGACCGCAGTCAACGCCGTGCACTGATAGAAGGCTTCCTTCGCCAGCGTCTTCAACGCGCCGAATCTGACGCTCGCAAGCGAACTGCATTTGTAGAATGCCTGTGCGCCAAGCGCGGTCACACCACGAAGCTCGATCGCCGAAAGAGAGGCGCATTCGCGGAATGCGGCGTCGCCGATCACGGTAACACTGTTTGCAATGCTTGCCGTTCTCAGCGCCGTTGCACCGAAGAAGGCGTATTTGCCGATGTTCGTCACGCCGTTTGCAACGGTAAGCGTTTTGATGTCCGTACGGAATTCATACCACGGTACCGAAGCAAGCGTTGCAAAGTCGGTCATTGCACCCTTGCCCGATATCGCCATGTCGCCCGTTCCAAGGTTCAGCGTTGCGTATACCGTCTGTCCGGCGGCAATGCTTGCCGATATGTTCCAGCATACCGTCAGTGCGGTACCGTTTTCGCTTCGGATACCCGTCGCCGTAACGTCCTTGCCGATCACAACGGTGCCGATGCCCGCGGGAACCGTCATGCCCGTAAAGCTGCCCTTGCCCGCCACGTGGAGTGTCGTACCGTCAACGTCGTAGATGAAGTAAAGACCTGTGCCTACAGGCGTAACGTTGCTGAAGCTGACGAGTGTTACGTTGGCGGCACTGCCGAGAGTCGAGGCGAGTGCGCCGTTCCCTGCGTAAAGCGTGATCGCGCTTGCCGTCGGGAGAGGTCTCGTGCCAAACTGCGTTTCGCCGCCGAGAACGATGATCTCGGTGAGCGCGTTTGCACCGTAGAAAGCGTAGTTACCTACCGTAGAAAGGCTCTCCGGCAGAAGGATCGCGCCGAGAGAGGCAGCGTTATAGAATCCGTATGCACCAATCGCGGTCAATCCGTCGGGCAGTGCGATTGCCGAAAGCTTCGCACATCCGAAGAAGGCGTTGTCACCGATGACCGTCACGCTTGCAGGAAGGCTTACGTCGGTCAGTACGGAGCAGCCGTAGAAGGCGTATTTTCCGACGTTCGTCACACCGTCTTCGATCACGACCTTTTTCAGTGCGTTCTTGTAGAGCGCGTACCACGGAACCGAGTTCTGTCCCGCGAAATCTGTCATTTTGCCGTTGCCCGTAACCGTCAGCGTTGCGGTGTCGGGATCGTACAGGGCGATCACGTTATCCGATGCGGTTGCGGAAATATTCATTTTAACGTAATAGTTGAGATTATTGGTCTTCAGGTAGTTCTCGGAGCGTGCATTGACGGGAACGTATACCGTCAGCGCGGCTTGCGTGGGAATCGCCTTCGTACCGATCGAGGTGTTCGTTCCGAGAATGTCGAGCGTCTTAAGCCCCGACATGCCGTACAGTGCATAATCGCGCAACAGCGTCAGCGAGGACGGAAGCGTGAAGGCAGTGAACCCCTTGCACTGGAAGAAAGCATAAGTATCGATCGAGGTAAGGGTATTGCCGAGACGGATCTCCTTCAGTGCCGTACAGTTGTAGAAGGCGTACGTACCGATGGTTCTGGCGCTTTCAATGTCAAGCGAGGTCAGCGCCGAGCATCCGTAGAAGGTTCTCGCGCCAATCGTCAGAACGTCGCCGAGCGTAAGGCTCTGCAATGCCGTACAGTTGTGGAAGGCGCTTTCGCCGAGCGCAGTTACGTTCCGCAGATCCAGTGCCGTGAGCGAGGTACAATCACGGAAAGCACCAAGTCCGACATAGGTCACACTGTCGGCGATCTCGGCCTCTCTGAGGTTTGTGCAGCCAAAGAAGGCGTACATACCGATGCTCGTAACACCGTCCTCAACGACGACCGACGTGATCTTGTTTCTGTGCTCGGTATACCACGGAACCTTTGCTGCCGAGCCGAAGGTGCTCATAGCACCCGTACCCGAGATCACGAGTCTTCCCGTCACGGGATCGAGATCCGCGTAGACTCTGCCATCACTGCCGGATGCCGTGATATCCCAACGGATACGATAGGCGATGCCGTGATTCAGGGCATAGGTCTTTGCGCGGGATGCGGAATTGCCGTATACCGTCGTATTGCCGCCGACCGTGAGCGCGTTCGTGCCGAACGAAATGTCGTCACCCAAGACGAAGATGCTCGCACCGTTGAAGGTGATGTTATTCACCGACGTCAGTGCTTCACCGAGGATAAGCCTATCGTAGCCGGACGGAACCGTAACGCCCGTTACCGCCGCATTGCCCACGATGCAGTAGGTGTGGGATGCCGTATCACGGAGCGCGTATGCGTGCTCCGAAAGCGCGGTGATGCCGTCAAAGCCGTAGAAGCTCAGGATGGCGTCACTGCCCGCAAAATAGGCTTCCGCAAAATTGTTGAGCGAGTAGACAGAGATCTCGATCCCTCTATGGAAGGGTCTCGTACCGAATGCAACGTTTTCACCCGCAATGATGATCTCGGCGAGGTTCTTAGCGCCGTAAAAAGCGTAGTTACCAATTGCCGTTACACGTGCGGGAACGTAGATCGAGCGCAAGCTCTCAGTGCCATAGAAGGTATACGCACCCAATGTCACCGGTGCATTGGGAAGCTTCAGTTCCTCGATCGCGCTACAACCGAAAAAGGCGTAGTCATCAATCAGAGCAAGTCCGTTGCCAAGCGTGACCTTCGACAGAGCCGTGGCATTCTGAAACGCGTAGCTGCCGATCGAGATCAGTGAATCGGGAAGCGTGACCAAGCAAAGCCCTGTACATGCCTTGAACGCCGAATCACCCACCGTGAGAACACCCTCGGGAAGGATAAGCTCAGTCAAAGCAACGCAATCACGGAACGCTGCCGCACCGATCGTCTTCGTACCGCCAAGGTCGATATTAGCGAGAACGGTACAACCGCGGAAGCTGCCGATACCGATTTCGGTAACACTGTCGGGCAGGCTCACATTTGTAATGCGATCGAAGGTAAAGAACGCGTAGTTGCCGATGCTCGTTATCCCCTCCTCAACCGTCACACTCGTGATGACGTTGCGATAGGTGTACCATGGCGTACGCGATGCGGTGGCATAATCCTCCATGTCGCCCGTGCCCTTGATGTTGAGCGCTCCATTATCCGAAAGCTCCCATGTGACATTCACGCCGCAGCTTCCGCTCGCAGCAGTCTCCGCAGAAGCGCCAATGCTTCCCATGAGACATGCCATTGCGGTCAGGATGCACAGAAGCCACAGTACCGTTAACAGTTTCATCTTTTTCATCGTTTTTCTCCTTTATTGGAATCTCGTTTTCGGATTCCATTTATTTAATGAGGGAATACACAGTAATTTTACCATATTGTTTTCTCTTTTGTCAACCCATTTAAGCAAAATATACAATATGAAAGAGTATGTTTTGTTCGCCAAAATCCGCAAGGAAAAAATTTCCAATCAAAATGCAAATTTTTGTTTACACTTTGATTGGCTTTTGCTTGTTTTAAAAAAATCCGGACATCATTCCTCGGTCATAATGCGGATGAAATCGTCAATGTCATCTCCATTAACGCCAAGATCGACAAGACAATTACGGATCTGCTCGCTCAGACTCTCGCCGGGATAGCTCTTCACCGTCTCCACATAGGTACGCTGAATTCCGCCAAGTCCACGCGCGCTTCCGGTCTTGCCGAAATTCGAGAAAAGATAATCGCGATAGAGATCCTCTTCCGAAACACCGAGAAGACCGTTTAACAGAAAGGCAAACATGCCGGTCCTGTCGGTGCCGATGTTGCAGTGATAAACAAGCGGATAGTTGTTTTCATCGGCAAGCAAGGAGAACACGTCGGCGACCGTTTCGATATTATCGGTCAGAATATTCCCAACGTTCCACTCCATAGGCTCGGAATAATAAGCAACATATTCACCGAGCGGACTTTCCGTAATGCTGCCGACCTCGTTGTCGTCAACGCAGCGGATGTCGATCTCGGTAACGATCCCCAATACATTGCACATCGCCTCAATACCGTCTCTCGTGATCTCGATGACAACCTCGTCCGACGAGCTTTTATTCATTCTGCCGGCGCGGAAGATCATGCCCTGCTTCACTCTGTCGCCATCGGCTGTCGCCCATCCGCCGAGATCCCTCACGTTCGTGACACCGTCGATATACAGATTACGCGGTGCAACGTCGGCGGTCGAAAACTGCTTTGTATCCGATATAAGTACCGTTCCGTCCGAAGTTGTGGCTTTTACACGCCAATAATACATAGTGCCAATGCACAGATTATACACATCGAGCGACTCGGTGTCGGTCATAAAGACAAGGCTGTCGGAAAAACCCGCATCCGTCGCTATTTCAAGTGCGTACCGTTCAACCGCAGGTGCATCGTCGGTGCTTGCCGACAGGTGCCATGCAAACGGAATCGCACGCGGCCGGCTCAGCTCTGCCGTACCGTCTGCATATGTACCGACCTCGTCATACGCATCGGCAAGATATGCCGCCTGCAGGTCGGTATGAAAATCAACGCCCTCCCCGATCTCCGACATCGTCCAAGTGTAGACGGTATCAGTATCAAGCGATCCGGATATAGACGCGGATCGACTTTCCGACGGCTGCTCTCCGGCACACGCCGTAAACAACAGAATCAGCGAAAGCAACACAAAGGCAGTTATGAAATGCTTGATAGTTCTCATTTTAACTCTTCCTTTTTATATATTGTCGTACGTCCATTATACAACAGAAAAAGTAAAATGTCTATACGCTTTTCATCTTTTTACGTAATTTCTTCCTTGCTTACACCGGAAAATTAGAATTTTTTTACAGGGAATACACTGCAAAATTCTCGTTTTTTGTGACCTTGTTTCTCGATTCTTGCATTTCAGTTGCATTTTTGCAAGGTTTTTGCCTACCAAATTATGAACAGATTGTAAAGTTTTACGTTTTCGACATAACTTTTCGAGGGAATATATAGCAATTTAAAATAAAATGTGGTATAATATCATTTGCGATTTGCGACAGGTGTAAATCGCCGGAGAAAGTCTACAAAAATTTATTATATATTTGGAGGAAGACAAAAGATGAGCAAGAAGTATGTTTATCTCTTCACAGAGGGTAACGCCAACATGCGCGAGATCCTCGGCGGTAAGGGCGCAAACCTTGCCGAAATGACCAACATTGGTCTCCCCGTTCCCCAGGGCTTCACGATCTCGACCGAGGCGTGCACCCAGTACTACGAGGACGGCAAGCAGATCAACCCCGAAATTCAGGCAGAGATCATGGAGTACATCGACAAGATGGAGGCAATCACCGGCAAGAAGTTCGGTGATATGGAAAACCCCCTTCTCGTTTCGGTTCGTTCGGGCGCACGCGCTTCGATGCCCGGCATGATGGACACCATCCTCAACCTTGGTCTCAACGAGAACGTTGTCGAGGTTATGGCAAAGAAGTCCGGCAACCCCCGTTGGGCTTACGACTGCTACAGAAGATTTATCCAGATGTACTCGGATGTCGTTATGGAAGTCGGCAAGAAGTACTTCGAGGAGCTGATCGACAAGATGAAGGAGGAGAAGGGCGTAAAGCAGGACGTTGAGCTGACCGCCGGTGACCTCAAGGAGCTTGCAAATCAGTTCAAGGCAGAGTACAAGGCAAAGATCGGACAGGACTTCCCCTCCGATCCCAAGGAGCAGCTGATGGGCGCTATCAAGGCGGTCTTCCGTTCCTGGGACAACCCCCGTGCAAACGTTTACCGCCGCGACAACGACATTCCCTACTCCTGGGGTACTGCCGTTAACGTACAGGCAATGGCATTCGGTAACATGGGCGACGATTGCGGCACCGGCGTTGCATTCACTCGTGACCCCGCAACCGGCGAAAAGAAGCTGATGGGTGAGTTCCTCACCAACGCACAGGGCGAGGACGTCGTTGCAGGCGTTCGTACTGCTATGCCGATTCAGCAGATGGCTGAGAAGTTCCCGAAGGCATTCGAGCAGTTCCAGAAGGCCTGCGAGATCCTTGAGAATCACTACCACGACATGCAGGACATGGAGTTCACTGTTGAAAACAGAAAGCTCTACATGCTCCAGACCAGAAACGGTAAGAGAACCGCTCAGGCTGCTCTGAAGATCGCTTGTGACCTCGTTGACGAAGGCATGAAGACCGAAGAAGAAGCAGTTGCAATGATCGATCCCAGAAACCTCGACACGCTGCTCCACCCGCAGTTCGACGCAAAGGTTCTGAAGACCTCCGAGCCGATCGGTAAGGCACTTCCCGCATCTCCCGGCGCTGCTTGCGGTAAG
>JAZLAP010000145.1:0-34611 GCA_045613265.1 Eubacteriales bacterium
TGTCTGCTCTGTCACGGTCAGCTCCTCTGCAGTCGGTAGCTGCCAATATTCTCCCCCGATCTGCGGCATAGCGGCGGCATAGCTTTCGCGAAGATTCATAAACACGCGCCGCAACATCGGCAGCGCCGCCTCGCGTGTCCGCAAAATCAGGCTACGCGTCGTCTCGTCCGCACGGATCGGAAAGCGCGTCACCGCAACGAGGTCGCCCGTGTCAAAGCTCTCCGCGATCTTATGAAGCGCCGCCCCGTATTCAGAACAGCCGCGCAGGATCGCCACGGGAAACGGCCACGGTCCGCGCCCCACGGGAAGCGGCGCGGGATGATAATTCAGCATCATCATATCGGGAACAACGGGAATACGGTATATATATCCCGCCGACAAGAGAAGCTCTGCCCCCGCCCGACGAAACGCAAGAATATCCTCGCGCGTGATCCGCGTCTCCGAAAAAGGGATGCCGTTTTCTTCGGCAAATCCGCGCAATCGCTCGTTTGTTTCGCATGGATCCTCCGAATGAAAGCTATACACAGCAACCACCTCATGCCCCGCCTCCATAAGTGCATCGAGACAGTAATCAAATTCGTCATAGCCAAGATAAATACACTTCATTTTTTCTCCGTAACGAAAAGCCCTCTCGGTCAGAGAAGGCTTTTGTTTTCTTTTATTTTTTCTTTTCGGCGCGCAAACGGGCAACAAAATGCTCAATACGTTCTACCGCCGCCTTCAGCTCGGAAATCGAATAGGCGTAAGAAACACGCAAATGTCCCTCACCCGATGCACCAAACGCCGTTCCGGGAACGATCGCAACCTTTTCCTCATTCAGAAGCCGCGTTGCAAATTCCTCGCTCGTCATGCCGAACTCGGAGATGTTCGGGAACATATAAAACGCACCGTACGGCTCAAAGCACGGAATGCCCATACGCTCCCATGCTCGGAGCAAAAAGCGGCGACGCTCATTGTATGACTCGCGCATCATGGCAACGTCGGCATCACTGTGCAGCATCGCCTCGATCGCCGCATATTGGCTGACGGTAGGTGCGCACATAATGGCAAACTGATGCACCTTTGTCATGGCGCCGAGAATGTCGGCAGGACCGACGGCATAGCCAAGTCGCCAGCCGGTCATGGCAAACGCCTTCGAAAAGCCGTTGATCACAATCGTGCGATCGCGCATGCCGGGAAGCGAAGCAATACTGATATGCTTTCTTCCGTAAGTAAGATCGGCGTAGATCTCGTCCGAGATCACGAGAAGATCATGCTCGATACAGAGACGCGCAATCCCTTCAAGATCCTCCTTTTCCATGATCGCACCCGTCGGGTTGTTCGGGAAGGAGATCACAAGAACGCGCGTTTTATCGGTGATAGCACGCGCAAGATCCTCGGCGCGGAGACGAAACTCATCCTTTGCCTTCAACGGAATGGTAACGGGAACGCCGCCCGCAAGCGCAATACACGGCTTGTAGCATACAAAGCATGGCTCGCAATAAATCGCCTCGTCGCCGGGATTCAGAATCGTGCGGAGCGCAACGTCGATCGCCTCGCTGCCTCCCACCGTGATCAGCACCTCGTGCAAAGCATCGTAGGAAATGCCGATCTGTCGCTCGGTATAAGAAGCGATCGCACGGCGAAGCTCGGGAAGCCCCGCGTTTGAAGTATAAAAGGTCTTGCCGCCTCTGAGAGCCGCAATGCCCTTCTCACGAATATGCCATGGCGTGTCGAAATCGGGTTCGCCAACACCAAGCGAAATAACGTCGGGAATGTCGTGTGCAAGGTCAAAGAAGCGTCGAATACCCGACGGCTCCATCTCGCTGACACAGCGGTTGATGCGCGGCTTCACGCGGTCACCACCATTCTCCCGTCCTTCTTTTTAAAGGTCAGGCTGACTCCAAGCTCTTTATACTTTGTAAGAATAAAATGCGTGGTCGTGCTCTGCACCGCCTCGATCGATGCCAGCTTGTCGGAAATGAACAGAGAAATGTCGCGGATGCTGCTTCCCTTTACGGTAATGAGAAAATCGTAGGTGCCCGACATGAGGTAGAGCGTCTCCACCTGCGGATAGTCTCCGATCTCCTCGGCGATCTTGTTGTAGCCGTCGCCCCCCTGCGGCGTTACGCGCAATTCCACAAGAGCCGTCACGTCGCCCGACGATACCTTATCCCAATTTACGAGAGCCTGATAACCGCAGATCACGCTTTCCGCCTCAAGACGCGCGATCTCGGCGGCAACCGCCGCCTCATCCATGCCCATCGCCGCGGCAATATCCGCCGCCGTCAATCGGCAATCGCTTTCCAAAAGCCGTAAAATTTTGTCTTTTTCCTGTACGGTCATAATAACCCTCCTTATTAACTTCGGGAACGCTTCCCCGAGTATATATTAATTTATTGTAGCATACCTTCGCCCGAATTGCAATATTTTTGCCGTATTTTTTGCAATTTTTTCTCGCTTCCGCATATTTTCACACCAAAACGCACCGCAATTCCTCTTTTTGTGATCAAACGTAAAGCAGGTCACTTTTTTGGGACACACGAATATAATAGATATCAGAACAGACAGCAAGAAAATGAATACGGAAAATAGGGGGGACATACCTTGAAAAGCAAAATGCTTTGCTGCATTCTCGGCGTCGGTGCACTCGCCTTCGGACTCGGCGTGCTCCTGTCTTGCTTCATGCCGTCCGAGGTGTTAGTCGTCATTCTGGCAATTCTGATCGCCGCCGTCGGTGTCGCATATTTTATCAGAAAGTAAGAGGTCAGTCTCATGAAATTCATTGTCATCCGTCCGCCGCGTTTTCTGTTGCCGCTTTTTCGTAAAATGAGCGGCAGCAACCAAAAGAAAAAGTAAAAATAAAGCGATATGTAAAGCTTAATTTACATATCGCTTTGTTTTATTGCTTTGTCGTGCGCACCAGAATCAGTGCCGTACGCGTCGGCAAATAGACCTTCGTAAAAGTACCTCCCTCTTCACGCACAGCATAATGCACGCCACCGCGTGTCACCCGCCCGAAGCCTCCGAACACCTTCTCGTCGCTTGACAAAGCAACGGTGTATGTCCCCGAACGCAGCATGGGAACCACAAGGTCGGCATACGAGCGCGTCGGATGCAGATTGTACAAAAACACCGCTCCCCCACGTGCATACGCGATAATCTTGCGCTCATTATCGATCATGAGACAAACGGCAGGCTTCGATCCGAGCTTTTTCTTTTTGGCAAATCCGATCATCGCCCGATCAAACATAAGCATTTCACGATAGCGAAGCGCCTCATCGTCAGCAAGATGCCATTGCCGCCGCGCATAAAAATGACTCCATCCGTTCCCCTCGCGCGGAAAATCGATCCACTCGGGATGCCCGAACTCGTTGCCCATAAAATTGAGATACCCCTCTCCACCAAGCGAAAGCGAGAGAAGACGCATGATCTTGTGCAAAGCAATACCGCGATCGATCACCGCACTTTGACAGTCCTTGCGCATATCGGTGTACATCACGCTGTCGCAAAGACGAAACATCAAGGTCTTGTCCCCTACAAGTGCCTGGTCGTGTGACTCGGCATATCCGATATATTTTTCGTGCGGGCGGCGGCTCGACAGCTCATAATAAATATGGTGCATATCCCAATCCTCATCGCACACGTCGCGCAAAAGCCGTGTCCACATGTCGGGAATCCCCATTGCCAGCCGATAATCAAACCCGATTCCGCCGTCACCGATCGGAAGACACATCCCCGGCATCCCCGACATGTCCTCGGCAATCGTTACCGCATGCGGATTTACCTCATGTATCAGCTCGTTTGCCAGCTGCAGATAAGTCACCGCCTCAACCTCGGTATTCATCGAAAAGTATTTACTGTAATCGGTAAAGGCAGCACCCAGCCCATGATCGTGATAGATCATCGATGTCACCCCGTCAAAGCGAAAGCCGTCAAAATGAAATTCGCAAAGCCAATACTTTAAATTTGATAGAAGGAAATGAATGACCTCGTTTTTATTGTAATCAAAAAGCTTCGTCCCCCATGCAGGATGATTGCCGCGCGAGCCTGCGTGAAAAAACTGATAGGGCGTTCCGTCAAATTCGGCAATTCCCTCGGCAGTATTGGAAACCGCATGCGAATGTACTACGTCGAGAAGCACCGATAGCCCCATTCCATGCGCTTTATCGATCAGCAGCTTCAGTTCCTCGTTGCTTCCGTAACGCGAGGAAGCAGCAAAAAAATTCGAAACCTGATAGCCGAACGAGCCGTAGTACGGATGCTCCATGATAGCCATGATCTGCACCGTGTTGTAACCGTTCTCACAAATGCGCGGCAATATATTTTCGCTGAATTCGCGATAGCTTCCCACCCCCTCCCGCTCCTGCGCCATCCCAATATGACATTCGTATATATATATATCCTTTTGCCGACGCGGAGATTTGTACTTCCATTCATATGGCAAAGCATCTGTTATAATACCGCAAAATTCACGCGTGACGGGATCTTGCTCCACACGGCGAATGTATAGCGGAATACGGTAAAACAGCGCATCTCCCCGCCGCACGACCGCCTTCACGTGACAGCCGTGATACAGACTGCCCTCGCCCGCAAGAAATAACTCAAAAACTCCGTTTTCCAGCCGACGCATCGGAAGACTCGTCATATCCCAGCCATTCATATCCCCCGCAAGATACATAGCATCCGCCCCCGGCGCCCACTCTCTGTAATACCACCCGCCGTCCACCTTGTGAAAGCCGAAGTATTCATATCCGCTTGCAAATTCCGTAAGAGACGACACACCCCGTAAAAGCTCTCGCTTCTTCTTTTCATATCGCTCCATCCGAAGCTCTATGTCTGCCTTATACGGCAAAAGATACTCGTCATGCTCCAGTATCTTGTATTCCATACCTTTTTCCGATTCCTTTTCTCAGATTTTCTACCGCTTTTATATTTTCCATTTCATACCAATATTATACAGGATTATCCCCTTCCTGTCAAGACGAAAATTTTCCGAACCGCATCAACACGACTCGGATTGAAAACGCTCAAATTTTTGATGCAAAATTTTTGTAATTTTTTCAAAAAACACTTGAATTTGTTATATTTTTATCATATAATATATACTGACGGAATTTGTGCGATGAGCAAGTTTTCTGCAATGTTATCCTGCCCATCGCCTCTTTATAATAATCCGATCGCAAAACAAAAAGGAGGAAAACCATGTTTCTTGCAGCCATTTCCGAAAAAACACCCGACTGGCTCGTCGTCGTTCTCGGCATCGGCATCGTATTTGCAGGACTCGTCTGCATTATTGCGATCTGTTCGCTGATGAATATGATTTTCGACAAAATGTCGAAAAAGAATGCGGACAAGCCGGTTCCCGTTCCCGCGGCTCCGACAGCGCCTGCTGTCATCCCGAATCGACAGGAGCTGATCGCGGCGATCACCGCCGCCATCGCCGAGGAGGAAGGCACCGATCTTTCGGCGATCCGCATCCTCTCGTTCAAAAAAATCTCGTAACCATTGCAATAAAAAGAAAGGCTTAGGTATCACCATGAAAAAGTATAATGTAAACGTAAACGGCAATCTCTATGAGATCACTCTCGAGGTCGTTGAGGCCTCCGAGGTCAAAAATGCACCCGCAGCCCCTGCTGCTGCACCCGCTCCCGCAGCTCCTGCCGCAGCCGCACCCGCAGGTGGACAGAAGGTTGAGGCACCCATGCCCGGTACGATCCTCGATGTTAAGGTATCCGCCGGCGCAAGCGTCAAAAAGGGCGATGTTCTCTTCATCCTCGAAGCAATGAAAATGGAAAACGAGATCATGGCACCCTGTGACGGGCAGATTTCGGCTGTCAACGTACAAAAGAATTCCTCCGTACAAAGCGGCGACCTTCTCTGCGTCATTGCATAAGGGAGGGATCTTCCCATGTCACAATTCCTTGACGGAATCAACAGTTTTCTGACGCAAACGGGATTCTTCCTGTTCGGCGAGGGGCAAAACTGGAAATGCATCGTCATGCTGGTGATTGCATTTGCGCTTTCCTACCTTGCCATTGTGAAGAAATTCGAGCCGATGCTGCTTCTCCCCATCGCCTTCGGTATGCTTCTCACCAATCTCCCCGGCGCTGAAATGTTCCACGAGGAGCTTTTTGCAAACGGTCATATCAACTGGCAGCTCTTCGGCGGTGCCACGATCTCGGACGGAACCATCTATACCGTTCTCGGTGACCTTCTTTCAAAAATTGAAGGCATGCCCGAATTGATCGCAGTAGCTGAAGCTGCGCATGTCCCGGTTGAAAGCTTCATCGCAGGCATTCAGAACACCGATGCACTTGCGCTGATCGAAAACAGTGCCGCGCTCCAGAAGCTGATCGCCAATATGGGCAACTCGATCACCCCCGGCATCGTGGACTATCTCTATCTCGGCGTCAAGTTCGGTCTTTACCCCTGCATCATCTTTATCGGTGTCGGCGCAATGACCGATTTTGGTCCCCTGATCGCCAATCCGAAATCGCTCCTGCTCGGTGCCGCCGCGCAGGCAGGAATCTTTGCAACCTTCGCCGCCGCACGCCTTTTCGGCTTCACAGGCGCAGAGGCTGCCTCGATCGGTATCATCGGCGGTGCCGACGGTCCGACCGCGATTTTCACAACCTCGATTCTCGCGCCGCACCTTCTCGGCCCGATCGCCGTTGCCGCATACTCGTATATGGCACTTGTTCCGGTCATTCAGCCCCCGATCATGCGTGCGCTCACCACGAAAAAGGAGCGCGCCATCGTGATGACCGAGCTTCGTCCGGTCTCCAAAACGCAGAAGATCCTTTTCCCCTTCATCGTTACGGCATTCGTTGCACTTCTCGTTCCCTCGGCAGCACCGCTTGTCGGCTGTCTCATGCTCGGCAATCTTTTCCGTGAAACCGGCGTTGTGGAGCGTCTCTCAAAGACGGTGCAGAACGAGCTGATCAACATCGTCACGATCTTCCTCGGCGTTTCGGTCGGCGCAACGGCTACCGCCGCCACCTTCCTCTCCTGGAACACGATCACAATTATCGGAATGGGCATCGTTGCCTTTGGTGTTGCTACGGCTACCGGCGTGCTCTTCACGAAATTTTTAAACCTCTTCTTAAAGAACAAACTCAATCCTCTGATCGGCTCTGCCGGCGTTTCTGCCGTCCCGATGGCGGCACGTGTCTCGCAGGTTGAAGGTCAGAAGGAAAACCCCGGCAACTTCCTGCTCATGCACGCCATGGGTCCGAATGTTGCGGGCGTTATCGGCTCAGCCATTGCCGCAGGCGTACTGATCGGCATCTTTGGTTGATATAGGAGGACACAATGGAACAAAATAATCTTTTCACAACTAACAAAAAGCTGTTTATCACCGACACCATTCTCCGTGATGCACACCAGTCGCAGGCGGCTACACGCATGACACTCGAGGATATGCTTCCCGGATGCAAAACGCTGAACGAGATCGGCTACTGGTCGCTCGAATGCTGGGGCGGTGCTACCTTCGACTCCTGCATGCGATTCCTTGACGAGGATCCTTGGGAGCGCCTCCGTGCTCTGCGCCGTGCGATCCCCGACACGAAGCTCCAGATGCTTCTGCGCGGTCAGAACATCCTTGGCTACAAGCATTACGCAGACGATGTTGTCGAAGAATTTGTCAAAAAGTCTATCGAAAACGGCATCGACGTTATCCGCGTATTCGATGCTTTGAACGACACCCGTAACATGGAAGCCGCTATGCGCGCGATCAAAAAGTATAAGGGCATCTGCGAGGCGACCATCTCCTACACCACCTCTCCCGTCCACAACGAGGAATACTTCGTTGCACTGGCAAAGAAGCTTGAGGGCATGGGTGCCGACACGATCTGCATCAAGGACATGGCAAACCTCCTTCTCCCGAAGGAAGCCTACAGCCTCGTCCGTAAGCTGAAGGAAAACATCGACTGCCCCATCCATCTGCACACCCACAACACCTCGGGCACCGGCGACATGGTCAACCTCATGGCTGCTATGGCAGGTGTCGATATCGTGGACTGCGCACTCTCGCCGATGGCAAACGGTACGGCACAGCCGGCTACCGAATCGCTCGTCGCCGCCCTTGCAGGAACGCCGCGCGATACAGGGCTCGATCTTTCCAAGATGAGCGATGCCGCATCTCACTTCCGCAAGGTTGCTCAGCGCTTGAAAGCGGCAGGCTCTCTGGATCCCAAAGTGCTGAATGTAGATACAAACACGCTTCTCTATCAGGTTCCCGGCGGCATGCTCTCGAACCTTTTATCTCAGCTGAAGCAGGCAGGTGCCGAGGATAAGCTTTATGACGTGCTTGCCGAGATCCCGCGCGTCCGTAAAGATTTCGGGTATCCGCCGCTCGTTACGCCGACCTCCCAGATTGTCGGTACACAGGCTGTGCTGAATGTCCTGCAGGGACAGCGCTACAAGATGGTGACGAAGGAATCGAAGGGTCTCCTTCGCGGAGAATACGGCCAGCTTCCCGGTGAAATCAACGAGGAAGTACGGAAAGCCGCGATCGGCGATGCCGAGCTTGTCACCTGCCGCCCTGCCGATATGATCGGTCCCGAGCTTCCCAAATACAGAGAGGAAGCAAAGGATCTGGCAAAATCCGATGAGGATGTCCTCTCGTATGCTCTCTTCCCCGCCGTTGCGCAGAAATTCCTTGAAAAGCGCAATGCACCGAAGGTAGAGGCGCCCGCTGAGGATGCCGTCCGCACGATCTACGTGCAGGATCTCTCGGTATAAATCTTATTTAATAAACAAAGGTGCTAACGCATTTAGCAAAAACGAAAGCCAAGGGAATTTTAAATCCCTTGGCTTTCGTTTTTGCCAAATAGAGTAAAGAGCGTTATGTAGGATCGGAAAGTGTGCGGCGATATTCTGTTGGGGATACGCCAAAGCGTTTGCGAAATACACGGCTGAAATACAGACCGTCCGAAAAACCCACGACAGATGCGATTTCTTTCACGGGATGATCGGTGAAACGGAGCATCTTTGCCGCATTTCGCATTCTTGTATTGTGAATTGCTTCTTTGGGGAGCGTGCCGGTTTCTTTCTTGAAAAGAATAGAAAAATAATTGGGGTGCAGATGTAGGGCATTGGCGATAGACAGGACGTTGCATCCGGGAGAGGCATAATCCTTTTCAATGATAGAGAGCGCTTGCCGCACGTAAGGGCTTTTGTTTTCGCGTTTATCAGCGGAAAGCAAAGAAAACAGCTTGTGTAAAAGCGATATGCAGTAGATGCGCGTGGAGAGGGAGGGGCGGTCAAAAAGCTCATACATTTCATCAAAAAGCACCTCCACCTCGCGCCCGTTTTGGAGCGGCATAAAGGGCTGCTCGCGCGTGATACCGACGAGGGCAAGATAACGCTCGATAAGCTCGCCGTTTGCCGAGATCCATTTTATGCTCCACGGGTGTGCATCGGTCGATCGATAGATGTAGTTACTGTGCGGAAAGTTAACGAAGAAGCCCTCTCCCGAAAGCAGGATACGGGAATTTCCTACGGTAAGCTCTGCCTCGCCTTTTTTTATGTAGTAAATAAGATAGTCGTCACGCATGTGCGGTCCATAGCGATGTCCGATATTTTCAAGACGCCTGCCGCAGTAGGAAAGCACAAGGTCGCTGTCAAGTCCTTCAAAGCTTTTTTCTTCAAAGTTGTTCGCCATTTTGCATCACCTCGTTGTTATTATAACACAAGAAAGAGAAAAAGTCCATATAAAACTCGTGTTTTTCTATAGAAAAAAGAGAAAAAATGATGTACAATGGTCTTGTTATAGCCGAAAAGAGCCTAACCCATAAGGTTTTCGCCTTCATAAATCTCCGTATCCATCAGAGAAATTTTCTCGGAATATCCTATATTCCTTCGTAAATTTTCTTCGTCTACGAAAATTTCTGTCCGACGGAAACTGCAAGGCACCTCTCGGCGAGCGGATTTCCGATGATTTCTGTCGAAAATCGGCGAAGCAAGGTAAGACCTTGCGAGACGGGAGACGGCAGAAAGCGCGGAAATACGTCGTCGAGAGGCTTATGGGTTCGGCTTTCTTCGGCTATTCAACAAAACGATCAAAAGGAGAGAATTCTGAATGATGAACAAAAAGGAACTGACGGCAGCCGTCAAGCAAATGGCATACGCACTTGGCGCGGATATGGTGGGCATCGCCCCTGTCTCTCGCTTTGACGGACAGCCGCATATGCTGCACCCGAAGGCGCATCTGCCCGAGGCAAAATCCGTCATCTGCTTCGGCATCCACCACCCTGACGCATCGGTGGAATGGTGCGGCGAGCCTAACCCGAACTATCCCGAGGCATTCCAGATCGGTATGATCCCGAAGCTTGATACGATGTGCTATCGCATTGCTAAAATGCTGGAAAAGGAAGGCTATCCGACGGTCGCACAGCCCTGCACGACCTATTGGCGACACAGAAAATACAAGGATATTCCCTACGAGCACGCCGCAACCTTCAGCCATATGGCGGCATTTGTCGCCTGCGGCCTCGGCGAATACGGTTATCACGGTATGGTAATGTCTCCCGAATACGGTCCGCGCGAGCGCATTATTTCCATCATCACCTCGGCAGAGCTTGAGCCTGACCCGCTTTACAACGGCGCACCGCTTTGCGATGAATGTAAGATGTGCGCCCGTGTCTGTCCGGGCAGAAATTACGAAGCCGAAAAGCTGAACGATCCGAATTTTATTGAGTTTGAAATCGAAGGCAAGACCTTCCGTTATCCGAATATTAACCGTTGGCGGTGCTTTTTCGGTGAGCAGGCACATCTTGATACAACGAAGCTCGGCGACATCGTTAAGCTTGATGAAGATGGCATCTACGAGGCGATAGACACCGTGCCGCGTATCATTACCCGTAACGGCGGCTATATGTGTAAGTCCTTCAAGCACTGTATGTCGAGGGGCAAGCGCTATTACGATAAGAAGTATGCACCCGGTCCGCGCCGCAAAAAAGAAAAATCCGACCTTTCAAAAGAGGCTATGATGGCAAAGATCGTCGAGCTTGCCGTCGCGTCGGGCGCCGACCGTATCAGCGTTGCGCCGCTTTCCGAGTTCGCAGACCACAAGCCGAACTTTGAGGAAGGCTTCCGCACGGAACAGTTCTTCGAGCATTTCAAAACCGTGATCACCTTCGGTCGCCTCGTTCACAAGTACAGTAAGGATATTCCGCTCGAGGACAGAAATGCTCTGCACATTCAGCGTCCGACCGATGAGCATATGGAGTCGATACTGATTGACGTCAGCCGCTATCTCGACGATCTTGGGTATGATGCCATTCAGGACTGGTATGCTACGGGTATTGCCAAGGAGCATGCACGCCGCAGTGGTTGGTATGAAAACGGAAAAGAGGTCTATGCCTTCTCTGTGTTCTGCGATATTCCCTTTGAGAGAGAAAACCGCATTCTGAAAAAATTCGAGCTTGAAAGCTTCCCTGCGGTAGATGCTACGCTTCCTCTTTTTGAAAATGTGGAATTTGTCAGCGTCGGAAACGTTGAGGGTATTACATACGAGGGTATGGAAGCGGTCAAAAAGGTTTACCCGAATGTACGCTCGATCGTGGCAATCGCCTCGGCGATTCCCGAACGAACCGTTGAGCTTGCCTGCCGTCAGGAGGCGGAAGACGGCGGCCCTTATGCGTACATGCACTACGAAACCCTAAAGGAATCTCTTTGGACAGGCGAAGACCTTTGTGACGCGCTCGAGGCTCGTGGCTATTTTGCCGTGACGCTCCCCGATCTTGCCCCCGATTCCTATTTGACGATCGGCAAGCTCGGTCGTCATATGCCCGACCTCTATGCAAACGCGCCCTTCGCCGCTGCGGCGGGACTCGGTGCGATTGGGAAGAGTGGTATGCTTACCCGTGCCGATGTCGGCCCGCGCCTGCGTTATGTGTTCGTGCTCACCGATGCGCCCCTCACTCCGACCGAACACGCGGGAAAGGACGTCGCTTGCCCCATCGACTGCACCGCTTGCGCCGAGGCTTGTCCGATGAAGGCGCTGTCTCCCGAACGGCTTATGAACGTAACCGTCAGAGACGGAGAATCTTATCCCGTAATGAAGCGCGATGAGACGCGCTGCATGTGGGCGCGCTCGCTTGCTATGTGCGAGGGGGCAGGCTCGACGCAGCTCGGTTGGCAGATTCCCGACATCGCCGTTCCCGAAGTGATCACTCCCGAAAAAATAGAAGAAGTGCTTCAGTCAAAGGACAAGATACAAACGCTCTGCTACCAATGCCCGAACTTCACGGACATCATCATTGAGCGCTGCTTGCAGGTCTGTCCGATCGGAAAGAAAAAACAATAAACAACCGAATGCCGCTTGATCATACACACAGCAAGCTGAAAGGAAGCACAATCATGATCGAGCTTTTCGGCAAAGCCGAAGAAGCCATTTTGACGGCTGAGCAAACCGTCGATAAATGCTCGGTATATAAAAAGATCGTCTCATTCAGCAATGCAAAAAGCCAAGGGATTTCAAAAGCTCCCTTGGCTTTTTGGCGCTTAATGAGACCGCCCCTTTTCACGCACTACCCCACTACTGCTTTTTCAGCAAAGCGGCACGCTCCTTGTAATCGGGCATATACCGTGCAACCAACTCATAAAACCGCTTTCCGTGATTCTTTTCCCTGATGTGTGCCAGCTCGTGAACGACCACGTAGTCGATCGCTTCTCTTGGGTAACGCATCAAACGGTAAGAAAAGGATATGCCATTTTCCGGGCTGCAACTTCCAAAACGAGTCTTTGCCGACGTAACACACACACTTTTGGGTTTCAGCCCCATAATCGTAGCATAGTATTGTGTACGCGCAGGTAAATACTGCTTCGCCGCCGCACGCAATTCTTCGATCTGATCGTCTGAAAGCGGAGGATACGCTGCCTGATATTGCGCCACCCTTTCGCGCGTTCGCGCGATCCAAGCCGCATTACGTTCGACGAAATTCAAAATACGCGCAAGCTCGGTGTATAGTGGTGCATATACGATTACGGTTCCATCATTCTGCATCTTCATCGCTAACGTGCGCCTTTTGCCAGAACGGCGTAACCGATACCCATTCGGCAAAACGCTTTCTGCTATTTTACTTTTCTTTTTCATATCTCCCTCGTATATAGCAAAACCTTCTAACACTTCAATCGCAATACAGAGAAACGCCCCGTGGATGAAAATCATCCACGGGGCGAAGCTCTTCAGAGAATGTCTCTCCGTCCGAGTACAATATAAAGCTTATATTACTCAGCAATGTAAGCCATCATTGCACGGAGCAGATTGGAGAGTGCGTTGGTCTCGTCTGCCACAATCTTGAGTGCAGCATACTGAGCAAGGCTGTAGTAGTTGGTATTGCTGATTGCGGTGTTTTCCGCATTGCAAATGGTAGCAGCAAATACCTGACCCCAGTTTGCAGCATCGATCTCAACCTCAACAACATACACACCGTTCACGATCTCGCAATCGGCAATCGCGATGCTGTCGTAGATCTTGTCGCCATCCTTGTTCGTGAGAACAAGGCGTGCTCCCTCGGGAAGGTTGGTGGTGATGTGATAAACAAAGCTAACCTTGTCACCGATCGAAACACCACGGCCTGCAAAGAATGCAGTAGCGTTCTCAATCTTCTTGGTGGGCACTGCTTCAACAACAGGAGCCTCGGCTACACGGTCAAACGCGAAGGTCTCGGCATCGCCTGCGCAAAGAATACCAGCGATCTCACCAAAGAGGCGGACCTCAAAGGTGTCAAGGATTGCAGAAAGCTTATCAGTGGTGTAAACGAAGGTGTAAACGCCCTCAACCTCATCGTAGCTTTCGACCTTCTCGCCGTTCACTTCGATCCATGCAGCATGGTAACGACCAAGATGCGTGTCCTTAACACTGATGGTAAGCGTGATCTTAGAATCAATGGTAGGAACAATCGAAATTGCAGAGTCAAAGCCAATGAAATCAACAACCTGACCTACTTCGACATCCTGCTCACCGAAGTAAGCAGCGATATGATACGAGCCGCAAACCGCGCAGATCTGGTAAACGGTATCAGAGATCTCGCTGATGTGATCATGCTCGCACCAGGTGTGACCTGCAGGAATGATGTAGTATTCCTCTACAACACCACATGCACAAGCGGATTTTGCAATGCCGGTCGTGTTGCAATCGGTGCTGGGCTTAATAATAACTTCTGCAAATGCGTGGTTGGTTGCATCAAGCTGCTCGCCGGGTTCCGAATCATAGGAATCCTTGCAAACAGAGCACTCGAAGTGCGTATATGCACCCTTCTGGCAGGTTGCAGCAACCGAGGTTTCAACGTAGGAGCATTCAGCCTTCTCGGTCTTGTTGCAAGTAGCACAAACGCGGCTATGCTCGCCGTCAACGGTAACGTATTCGCTCCAGTCATGACCGAGAGCCTTCAGAGTGTCATCGCCCTTGCCGGTCTCGGGATTGATCGAAGCTACGTAGTGATTGATCGTCTGGATCTCCGTCTGACATACGGAGCAGGAGATAACGGTACGTGCATCGTTCTCACAATCTGCTGCGTATTCGGTAACAAGCTCGGTGTGCTCAAGCTTCGAGTTTGCTACTTCGTGCTTAACGCCGTCCTTTGCAGCCGAGCAAACGGTGCAGGGGATGTAAACGAAAGCATTGTGTGTGCAGGTTGCCTCTTCGATATACTCCTCAGCTGCCCAGGTATGCTCGCCGGTTGCATCAATAGCCGCAGTCTCGCCTTCAGCACCACAGACCTTGCAGAACTCAGTCTTCTTGCCATCAACGCCGCAGGTAGGATTGGTAACAACCTTGAATTCCATATTGTGACCAGTTGCATCGATCACAACATCAACGGACACGCCGCATACCTTACAGGTATCAACACCTGCGCCGGGCTCGGTGCAAGTAGGAGCGGTTACGACCGTACGGTCATAGCTGTGTGCTGCGGGCATAAGGAAGTAGCCGTTGTTGAGCTTGGAATCGCAAGCACATACGTACTTGCCGATACCGCTTGCCGTGCAGGTAGGAGCCTTTACAACTGCCTCGGTCCATTCATGGTTCTGAGGATTCTTGGCAGCAGTCTCCTCGGTGTAAGCATGCTTACAATCCTTACAGGTGTAGGTAGTAACTTCCTTCTTCTGGCAGGTAGCTACCGTAGTAACGGCAGATCCATAGCGGTGTGCCTTCTTCTCTACGTACTGGCAAACCTTACAGGTACGGGTATGCTGATCCTTGTCAGCGTAAGCATAGCCGCCGTAGGTGTGACCAAGAGCCTTCTCGGCTTCGTCACCGGTCGCCTCGTAAAGGTCTACCTTATCAAACTCGGTCTTACATCTGTCACAAACGGAAACGTCAAGACCATTCGTGGTACAGGTGGGCTTACGGTACTCGGAACCATCGGCATCTACGTGACCGAGAGGATCGCCAACCGTAACAACGTCCTTTTCAGCTTTACATACGGTACATACGGTGTAAACCTTTGCAGCCTCAGTACAGGTAGCGTCCTTGGTCTGCTCGGTTACCCAAGTATGATTGCCGGTAGGATTGATTGCAATTGCATCGCCAAAGGTCTTCAGACAAACGGTACAGGTGTCGATCTTCGAGCCGGCAACGCCGCAGGTAGGATTCTTAGTGACAACGATCTCAGTCTTGTGACCAAGAGCGGGAACCGTGTAATCCTTTTCCTCTACGCCGCAAACCTTACATACGTGAGAAGCTTTGCCTTCACCATCACAGGTGGGGACTACGCTGTAAACGGGTTCATCCCACGTGTGTGCAGCGGGAACGAGGTAGTAGGGATTTTCAGGTCTGATCGCGCCACATGCGCAAGCAGCCTTTGCAATACCGTTGGTCGTGCAGGTAGGTGCCTTGATGATCAGTTCCTTATCGTAGGTGTGGTTGGTGGGATCCTTCTCACCGGTTTTATTCTGGAAGCTGTGCTCGCAAACCGTGCATGTAAACTTCGTGTACTCGTAATTCTGGCAGGTTCCGGGGATAATCTCATTCTCCCACTCACAGTTCTCAAAGTCCTCATCACCGCAACGTGCGCAAACAGCCTTGTGCTTGCCGCCCGTAGCATAAGCAAACTCGCCGTAGTTATGGCCGAGTGCGGGAGAACCGACAGGATTACCGTCTGCACCCAGTTCCTCGGAAAGATCTACCGTATCAAGGATCTCTTTGCAAACCGTGCAGAAGATCTCCTCGCGCTCGGGATTCTCGCAATCCGCATCATAGTGCTTGGACTCTTCCTTATGACCAAGAGCATCGTTCAGGGTCTCAATTCTCGTAGGATCCTTCGCACCGCACGAGGTACATGCAAAATAAATCTGCGTGCCGGTCGTACAGGTAGCATCCACAACCGTCTCGGTATCGGCATACACGTGGTTGCCGGTAGGATCGATTGCGATCGCTTCGCCAAAGGTCTTTTCGCAAACGAGGCACATCTCGATCTTCGAGCCTGCAACGCCGCAGGTAGGATTCTTAGTGGTTACAATCTCAGTCGTGTGGTCGAGAGCAGGAACCGTGTAATCCTTCTCCTCTGCGCCACAAACCTTACATACGTGAGTTGCCTTGCCTTCACCCTCACAGGTGGGGACTACGCTGTAAACGGGATCGCCCCAAGTGTGCGCTGCTTCGACTACGTAATAACCGCCGACAAAGCCGCATTCACAGATCTGCTTCTTGATGCCGTTGGTCGTGCAGGTGGCAGGCTTAATTACCTTATCCTTGCCCCAAACGTGATTGTCGGTATTCTTTTCGCCTTCAACCTTATCAACAGTATAGCCACACTCGTCACAGGTGTAACGGTTGACTTCTGCCTTAAGACAGGTTGCAACGGAAACGTTTACTTTATTAAGGGTGCATTCGCTCTCGCTGAGCTTTTCGCCACAGGTCTGGCAGGACACGGTATGGTTGCCGTTCTTGTCGCTGACAGGACTACCGAGAGTGTGACCGAATGCCTTCAAAGCAGGATCGGCTACGCCCTCGCCGCCAAGTGCCTCGAACAGGTCACGAACGCCGTCCTCAGGCTTGTAAGTACATCTTGCGCAGAACTGAACTTCCACAGAGTTGGAGGTACAGGTCGCAGGCTTGACTACGTAATCCCAGTCATGACCAAGGGCATTTGCGCCATCAATCACCTTCTCGGAGCCTTCCTTCACGGCCTGGCATACGGTACAAGCGATCCAGACCTTGCCGGGGTTCAGACAATCGGCATTCGAATGCGATTCGGTATCCGACCAAGCGTGTTCACCCACAGCAGGAAGCACCTCGGTAGCGCCGCCTTCCTTTACGGTAAGGCACTTGGTACACATTTCAACAGCAAGACCGGTGTTGCCGCAGTTGGGCTTCGCCGTGGTCACCATATCATACGTGTGGCCCTCGGTCTCAATCGTGTAGATCTCTTCAAGGTTACATGCGCTGCACTTATGCGTTGCCTTGCCGTCCTCTTCGCAGGTAGCGGGAGTCACGTTGTAATCCTCGCCCCACGTGTGGCCCTTTTCGATGATCATGTAATCACCGGTCGCGCCGCAGACCTTACAAACCTGTTTGCCGATGCCGTTCATCGTACAGGTAGCGGGCTTGATTGCCTTCACGTCATAATCGTGCTTCGTGAAGTCGAAGCCTGCATCCTCATCCGTCACGGAGTAGGAGTAACCGCAGGTGCAGGTGTACGTGGTTACCTTGTAGGTATGGCAGGTAGCATCGGTAACGTCGGTGGTATATACGCACTCGATGTTCTCCTCGATAACCGTTTTGCAGTCGGCACATACCTTATCGTGGGTTCCGTCGCCGTTAGCAACGAGCTTCGTCTCTGCATGTTCCTTCTTCTTCAGGAGGAGATCTTCAGCACCTGCTGCAACGGATGCCTCGTAAAGGTCGTCTTCGCCTACTACTTCATCGCAAAGCGCACAGTAGGTAACGACCTTGGCATTGTCCTCGCAGGTAGCGTCGAACGTCTTGTCATAGGTCTCGGGATGATTGAGCGGAGCAAGATCCTCAATCACCTGCTTGTGTTCCAGATCGGCATAGCCGCAAACCGAACACTCATAGACCGCATAGCCGTACTCGGTACAAGTAGGATCAACGATCGTCTCGGTTGCATTCCACGTATGCTCGCCGGTCGCGGGAATCACAACGTCTTCACCCAGCTTCTGCTCGCAGATCGCGCACCAAAGATACTTGATTCCGCTCTCGCCGCAGGTCGGCTTCTTGGTTACAAGCCAGTCGTTGGTGTGAAGGGGAAGCTGCTCGTAAACGGGCTTTCCGCAATCGTCACACTTGTACTTTGCAATACCGATCACGCCGGTTTTGCAGTCCGATTTTTTGAGATCGCTCACATGCGTCTTGTTCTCGTGGCTGCACTCTTCTACAACCTCAGTGATCGTAGAAGTGAAATCATTGGCCTCGTTCTCTTCTGCTGCAAAGGAAGGAATGTACAGCGAAGAAAGAAGCGTAAGGCAGGCCAAAATGATTGCAAAAATTCTGTTTTTCATTTTTTCCTCCAAGTGGTAGTGTTAGATAAAATTGGTTGCTGTTACGTATGACTGTCTTTCTCCCTCGTCAGGGGGGCCTCACCCTTTGTCGAAGTTGCTTTTCCATAGCAAATGCTCCTTTCAAATTTTGAATACGATAAGAATTTTGGTACGCAACAAGGATTGCGTATTTGCATAGCTCTACCTACGCATGATAAGAATACCATAAAAAATCAATTTTGTCAAGCGTTTGTAAAATTTTTATTCATATAAAACGTAAAAAAAACGTTAAATTTCACAAAACTTCACAATTCCTTCACCCAACAACATTTTTTTGGTAAAAATTCCGCGCAAATACAAGCCGTTTTTACCCCCATTTCAGAAGGCTGAACAGAATCGGCAAAGTACAGCTCGCTTGCTTTCCGAAGCCTCTGTGCGTGCCGTTATATCCGAACCCAACACCCATTTTTTTGATATCCGTCGCTTTGTACTCTTACCGTTTTCTTGCGGATACGGATGATGCAAAAACAACGGAATTTTGTCGCATAATCGCGGCCCCGCGAAACAGGTGTTCGTGCATTGTTCACAAAAATTTAATATTTAAATGTGCCCAAAAACCACGTGGGATTCTTTGATTATAGCATACAAAAAGATATTTTGCAACAATTATTCGTATTTTTGCAAAAATTCACAATTTGTTTAAATTTAAACCCCCGTTTTTTTACGGCAGCAATTTTGTTACCCGTATGCTCTCCGCGGCTTGCACGCATTTTTCTCTACATTATATATGTGCGTATGCGCGTATCCGATACTCAATGTATCGACATAGCATGATACAAAAAAGGACTTGCAAAATCAAATTCAACATGTTATAATATATGTACGCGACATGTTATAATATATAATGTTGAAAAGGAGGTGCTGACGTGGCACTGCAGGAATCGGGTGAAATGTATCTCGAATCAATTCTCCGCCTCGAAAAGGAAAAGCCCTTCGTGCGCTCGATTGACATAAGCGAGCACATGAATTATTCAAAGCCCAGTGTCAGTCGCGCCGTAGGACTGCTGAAAAAAAGCGGGCACATTGACGTTGATAAGGACGGTTACATCCGTCTGACCGACGCAGGACGCGTAGTTGCCGAAAAAATATATGAGCGACACACCTTTCTCACAGATTTTCTCGTACGTCTCGGCGTCCCCAAAGACATCGCCGCAAGCGATGCCTGCAAGATCGAACACGTTTTAAGCGATGCCACCTTTTGCGCCATCAAAGCCTTTGCCGCCACAGACCTTCCATAACGTATGAAGCGTTATTCACAAGCGTAATGTAAGCTACGGTTTACCTTACGCTTTTCTTTTTGCGAATATGTGAACAAATTTTGCAATTTGTCTTGACAGAGCGAACAGAAAGCGTTATAATCATACGCAGCGCGTGGTGCGCCCGTGAGCTTCGGTGTCGTGCCACGCCAATTATGTTGCAAAAGAGGTCATCCATCATGCAATCACTACTCGCGCTCGCCATCGCCCTTTTGGCAGGACTCTTTCTTTCACGCTTGGCAAAACGCCTCGGTCTTCCCGCCGTCACCGCATATCTTGTCGCCGGTGTTCTCATCGGTCCCTATTTGCTCGGTGCCTTCGGCATCAAAGGACTCGGCTTCATCAGCCACACGGATGTAAAATACTATAGCATCATTTCGGACGTCGCGCTCGGCTTCATTGCCTTCTCGATCGGCAACGAATTCCGCCTTGCACAGTTGAAACAGATCGGCAAACAGGCAACCATCATTGGCATCCTGCAAGCAGTGGTCTCCTCCCTTACCGTCGATGCTGCCCTGATCGCCCTGCACTTCGTCTTCCCGCATGTGCTCCCTCTTCCCGCAGCCATCGTTTTGGGTGCCGTTGCTTCGGCACCCGCTCCTGCCGCAACGCTGATGGTCGTCCGTCAATACAAGGCAAAAGGCCCCGTCACGGATATGCTTCTCCCCGTTGTCGCACTGGATGATGCCGTCGGACTTGTTCTGTTTGCGATCTCCTTCGGCGTAGCCAAAGCCCTCATTTCGGGAGCCGTCGATGTCGTTTCGATCATCATCGAGCCGCTTCTCGAGGTTCTGCTTTCTCTCCTTCTCGGTGCCGTTATGGGCATGCTCTTCACCTTTGCCGAGCGTTTCTACCATTCGCGCTCTAAGCGTCTCTCCA
This sequence comes from Eubacteriales bacterium, assembly GCA_045613265.1. Lineage (GTDB taxonomy): Bacteria > Bacillota > Clostridia > Oscillospirales > CAG-272 > UBA1740. Next base: position 20,625 of record JAZLAP010000145.1, read on the forward strand.
TATCGGTCGCATTTGTACTTCTGACCGTCGGAATTTCAATGATGAGCTGGCAGTTTGAGCTGTTCGGCCACACAATCCACATTGCCTTTTCCTCACTTCTCGCCTGCATGATGCTCGGCACTATGTTCTGCAATCTGTGCGACTTTTCCGAGGAGCTGATGGATCGCCTCGACCGTTGGACGAGTCCGCTCTTCATCCTCTTCTTCGTCCTGAGCGGCGCAGAGCTTGAGCTTTCAGTCTTCAAAAGCGGTGCTGTAGTGCTGATCGGTATCGTTTACATACTCGCACGCTCGATCGGTAAATGCGTCGGTGCATTCGGCAGCGCCAAGCTGGTTCACAGTCATCCCAACGTCATTAAGTATCTCGGTATAACGCTCCTGCCGCAAGCGGGCGTCGCACTCGGCATGGCAATCAAGGCGGAAACGCTCGGTGACGCAGGCATGACGGTCGCCAACATCACCCTGCTCGCGGTTTTGTTCTACGAGCTCGTCGGACCGCTTCTTACCAAGATCGCGCTTTTGAAAGCAGGCGAAATCAAGCCGGAAGAACGGAAGAGTGTGCGCGGCGAACAAATCAAATAACGCTCTAAAAAAGCGGAATGTAAATCCGAATTTACATTCCGCTTTCTGTTTTATATTCTGCCGTAACGGCGATTTTCTTCATATAATAACGTACTGTCAAGCCGCGCAAGCTGCTCTGCCGTCACCCGATATCGCCAATTCCCCGCTGCACGACCGGGAATATTGATACGCGTGTCGGCTCCGTACACAAGCAAATCCTGTATCGGAAAAATCACCAAATTTGCGTGCGAAGCAAGCAAAACACGGCGAGCATCGCATACCAGAGATTCGGCACGTGTGTCTATGCCGCCCACATACCGACGGATACACTCCCGCCTTTCCGCATCACATTCCATCAGATAGCCGAGAAGCGTATTATTGTCATGCGTCCCCGTATACGCCGCGATCTCGCTGTGATAGCGATACGGCAAATGCCGGTCATCGTCACCTTCAAACGCAAACTGAAATACCCGCGTCGCATAAAAACCGCTATAACGCACAAGACTCTCTACAGCAGGCGTGATATTACCAAGATCCTCGGCGATCATAAGTGCATCGCCGGCAACCTCCTTTATCGCGCGGATAAAAGGACGCCCCGGCCCGGTCTGCCAGCGACCGCCACGGGCATCCTCTGCATCCGCAGGAATCGCATAATAGGCATCAAGTCCACGAAAATGATCGATACGCACCCCATCAAACAACATCAGCATGTGTGAAAGCCGATCCCGCCACCAGCGGTAATGATCCTTCTTCATCTCCTGCCAGTTGTATAGCGGATTTCCCCAAAGCTGCCCGTCTGCGGTAAAATCATCGGGCGGCACACCCGCCACCATACGCGGTCTCCCATCCTTTGTCAGCAAAAACTGACGCGGATCACCGTACACATCGGCGCTCTCCAACGAAACGTAAATCGGCAAATCGCCGATAATCGATACCCCGTGCTCATTGGCATACGCGCGCACGCGCGCCCACTGCTCGAAAAAGGTGTACTGAATAAACTCCCAGGAGAACAGTCGATCGGGATCCGGCACATCATCAGGAAACAAAGCGGAAGGTATGCCGTTGTGCTTGTCACGAAGTGCCATATAGCGGCAAAACGCAGCAATATGCGGATGTGCTTCCATAAACGCCCGAATCGGCGCGCGATCGCAAACCCGGGCAGCAGCTCGCATCAAAAGCGGAATCCGTTCGTGCGATAAGGTGGTATAATCAACCGCATACGGTGCATCGACCGTTGCACGGTACACCTCTTCCTCCGTCAGAAGTCCTTCTTCGTATAAAAGCTCCGGGTCAACGAAATACGGATTGCCGCTAAAGCTGCCGTAGGATGCGTAAGGCGAACCGTATTCGTCGGTCATACCAAAGGGGAGCACCTGCCAATATGAAAACCCGGATGCAGCAAGAAGATCAATAAAAGAGCGTGCCTCCTTACCAAAACTGCCGCAGCCGTAACGACCGGGCAGAGAAAAAACGGGCAGAAGAACACCACTTGCACGGCGATTTTCCCGAAGACTTGTTTTGCCTCTGTTATGCATAGCATCTCCTTTTTTCTAACACAAATCAAAGTCTTCCCCGTGCCGTTGAAATTTAATCAGGTTTTCAAAGTGGTCTCTTTAATATTTTTGCATAAGGCCGCGGATATTCCTGCGGCGTATTCAGTTTTTTTCGAGCGATCAATGCCACGCGAGAGAGTGTTTCATCTTCATTACGCACAAGCAATTCCTCCGCATGCACGTCACAGCCTCCGAGAACGCGGTAGGCGTTCTTCGCCGCCGTCGCCTCCTCCATGGCATCGCGCCCCTTCGGTGCAACGAAAAGGCCGCCGACACGCAGGAAGGGCAGACAAAGCTCAGCCAACACGGGCAGCGCCGCCACAGCGCGCGCCGTCACTGCATCAAAGCTCTCGCGATAGACAGGTTCCATCCAGATCTCCTCGGCGCGCCCCGTCAAAACGGAAACGTTGCTCAGAGACAGAATACGCGCGCTCTCTTCAATATATACCGTCTTCTTCTTCGTTGCATCCAACGCCGTGATTCTGAGATCGGGACGAACAATCGCAAGCGGAAGTGTCGGAAAACCGCCGCCCGCGCCCACGTCCAGAACACGCGCTCCTTCCGGAAAGCAGGGCGCAATGGATACACTGTCGCAAAAATGCAGCAGCGCAGCCCGCGCAGGCTCGACAACTGCGGTCAGGTTGTACCGCTTGTTTTCCTCGATCAGACGAAGATACAGCGTTGCCATTTTTCGCCGTACCTCATCAGACATATACGCATCCAGTCCCGATAGGGACATGCATGCGCAAAGTGCTTTTTCAAAATCCGAAAAAAGATCAGTTTCATGCATATTTTTCACCTGTTTCGTCCATAATATCCATAGTTTTGTCAATATTTATTCTATATTTGTTCTGCAAAACCCCTCCACGCATACGCCACACGCAGAACGCAAAAAGCAGCCGCGCGCATCGCGGGATAGCTTATAAAAAATTCGTCTCCATGCGTGCGAGGGACCTGCGTTTTTTCGTTTTTCACCGCACGCCGCCGTCAAACCCAACCCGAACCGCAGAATTCAACGGAATGCAGAACATAAAAGAAAAATCCATTTATTACAGAATTTACAATTATAAAAAGTCAAATGCGTCCCAAACAGCATTCGCCGCTCCGAATGCATTATCAAATGTATTGCGCCACTATTGTATCACACATCCGTAAAAATTGCAAGACACAAATATGGGCTTTCACGGAGATTTTTTCCTTTCCTTCCGTTTTATTTTTAACAATCTACTTGACTTCATGCAGAAAATGTGGTATTATTTATATTTGGAAAGTAATTAATTTATTTTAAAGGAGAAAATAGCCATGTCGATGTACAACAAGAAGTCCGTCGAGGACATGGGCGAGATCAAGGGCAAAAAGATCCTCGTCCGTTGCGACTTCAACGTCCCCATGAAGGACGGCGTTATCACCTCGCTTAAGAGAATCGAAGGAGCAATGCCTACCGTCCGTTACCTTTCGGACAAGGGTGCCAAGGTCATCCTCTGCTCCCATATGGGTAAGCCCCACAACATCTTCACCGAAGGCTTTGGTCTTTCCAAGAAGGAGAAAAAGGCCGTCGAAAAGCTTCCCGAGGCAGAACGCGCAGCCGCTACCGAGGAGTACCTCAAGAAGGCGCTGAAGGATAAGGAAAAATTCACGCTTCGCCCGGTTGCCGAAAAGCTTACCGAGCTCGGCATCAAGACCACCTTCGCTTCCGACATTGTCGGTGACGATGCGAAAGCGAAAATTGCCGCCATGAAGGACGGCGACGTTATCCTGATCGAGAATGTCCGCTTTGACGCAGGCGAGGAAAAGAACAAGCCCGAGTTCGCAAAGGCACTTGCCGATCTTGCTGACCTCTACGTAAACGATGCGTTCGGTACGGCACACCGCGCACACGCTTCCACCGCAGGCGTTGCCGATTACCTCCCCGCATACTGCGGCTACCTGATCGAGAAGGAAATCTCTGTCATGGGTAAGGCCCTCGAAAACCCCGTCCGTCCCTTCGTTGCCATTCTCGGCGGCGCTAAGGTTTCGGACAAGATCGGTGTCATCAACAACCTCATCGAAAAGGTCGACACGCTCATCATCGGCGGCGGCATGGCTTACACCTTCTTTGCCGCTATGGGTAACGCTACGGGTACCTCGATCTGCGAGCATGATAAGATCGAGCTCGCACGTGAAACGATGAAGCGCGCACGCGAAAAGGGCGTCAACTTCCTTCTCCCCGTTGACAACGTGATCGGTAAGGAATACGACGAGAACACCTGCCATATGCGCATCTACTCGGATTGCATTCCCGACGGTTGGATGGGACTTGATATCGGCCCCGTTACCCGCGAGCTCTTTGCAAAGACCATTGAGGGCGCAGGTACCGTTGTATGGAACGGCCCGATGGGCGTCTCCGAATGGAAGAACTTCGCCGCAGGCACCGAAGAGGTTGCCCGCGCAGTTGCAGAATCGGGCGCCATCTCGATCATCGGCGGCGGCGACTCGGCAGAGGCTGTAGAACGCCTCGGCTTTGCTCCCAAGATGACGCATATTTCCACCGGCGGCGGCGCTTCCCTCGAGTTCCTTGAAGGTCTCGTTCTTCCCGGCATCGCTTGCCTTGAAGACAAATAAGGAGAAACGACCATGAGAAAGACCGTTATTGCAGGCAACTGGAAAATGAACATGACGCCCTCGAAGACCCGTGCGTTCATCGAAGAGCTTATCCCCATGGTGAAGGGCAAGGATGCATGCGACATCGTCCTCTGCGTTCCCTTCGTTGACATCGCCACCGCCGTTGAAGCGGCAAAGGGCACGAACATTAAAATCGGTGCTGAGAACGTCCACTTCAAGGAGTCGGGTGCATACACGGGCGAAGTCTCCGCAGACATGCTGAAGGAGATCGGTACCGAGTATGTCATCGTCGGCCACAGCGAACGCCGTCAGTACTTTGCAGAAACCGACGAGACCGTCAACCTTCGCACGAAGGCTGCACTCGCCAAGGGCCTCAAGGTCATCCTCTGCCTCGGCGAGCTGCTTGAAGCAAGACAGGCCGGCATTACCGCCGAGATCGTTTCGATGCAGACGAAGCTCGACTTCGCGGGTATTCCCGAGGAGGATCTCAAGAACGTTATTATCGCCTACGAGCCCGTCTGGGCAATCGGCACCGGCCTTACCGCTACTCCTGAGCAGGCAGATGAAGCCTGCGGCATTATCCGCAACGTCATCCGCGACCTTTACTCAGACAAGGCAGCCGAGGAGATCACGATCCAGTACGGCGGCTCGATGAATGAAAAGAATGCAAAAGAGCTGCTCTCGAAGCCCAACGTAGACGGCGGACTGATCGGCGGCGCATCGCTCGTTACCGAAAAGTTCACGGCGATCGTTGATGCAGCAAACTAATCAAAAGCATAAAAAACGGTGGCGCAAATCGCGCCGCCGTTTTCACTAAGATGCAAACTAACGCTTACAAAAACGAGGGATAAGAATGAAAAAAACGATTCTTCGCAACTATGCAAAACTGATTGCACGCATGGGCATCCATGTCAAAAAAGGGCAGGAGGTCATCATTCAAGCAGAGCTTGACCAGCCCGAATTTGTGGAAATGCTGGTCGACGAGGTCTATAAAGCAGGCGCAGGAAAGGTTACCGTCGAATGGTCACATCAGAAGCTCACGCGCTACCACGTCCGCTACCGCAAACCCTCTGTTCTTGCCGAAGTGACCGAGTGGGAAAAGGCAAAGCTCCGCCACCGTGTCGATATGCTCCCCGCCATGATCTACCTTTTATCCGAGGATCCCGACGGACTTTCGGGCATCAATCAAAAGAAATACGGCGATGCGATGCAGAAGCGCGCCAAGATCACCAAGCCCTTTCGCGATGAAATGGACAACAAGTACCAGTGGTGTATTGCCGCCGTACCGGGGGCCGCTTGGGCAAAGAAGGTCTTCCCCGGCGAAAAGAAAAACAAAGCGGTCGAAATGCTCTGGCAAGCGATCCTCGAAGCCTCGCGCGCGACCGACGATCCCGTCGCCGCATGGGAAGCGCATAACGCCGACCTTCACCGCCGCGCCGACTACCTGAACAGCCTCGGGCTTACCGAGCTGCGCTATAAGGACGAAAACGGTACCGATTTCCGTGTCGGACTCATCCCCGATGCTCTCTTTATGGGCGGTGCGGAAAGCCTGCCGAACGAGGATCACATCTACAACCCCAACATTCCTTCCGAGGAGATCTTCGTGACTCCGATGGCAGGCGATGCCGACGGCATCGTCTTTTCGTCAAAGCCGCTCTCCTTCCGCGGCGCACTGATCACCGACTTCTCGGTACGCTTTGAAAACGGTCGCGCCGTTGAGGTGCACGCCAAGGAAAACGAGGATCTGCTCCGCCAGTTGATCGAAATGGACGAGGGAGCCGCCATGCTGGGCGAGGTTGCGCTCGTTCCCTACCATTCCCCGATCTCAATGCAGAACATCCTGTATTACAATACCCTGTTCGATGAAAACGCCGCCTGCCACCTCGCGTTCGGTCGCGGTTTCTCAAATTGCCTTCGTGACTATGAAAAATATTCGCAGAAGGAATATCGCGAAAAAGGCATCAACGATTCGATCGTCCACGAGGACTTTATGATCGGCACAAAAACACTTTCCATCACAGGAATCACGAAGGATGGTAAGCAGATCCCGATCCTCATGGACGGCGACTGGGCGTTTTGATTCGCCGCTCCCCCACCCGTCTTTCCCATTCATCTTAACACATGTAAAGCGAGATATATTATGAGTAACGTAGACTATCGCGATTATATCATCGACGCCCCCACTCGCCACGAAAACACCGAGTGGTCGATAGATTACTCCTATAATTCCAAGGACGAGACCGCGCCACGCGTTCTGATGATCGGTGACTCGATCTGCAACCTTTACCACCGCTACGTCAGAGAGCTGCTCGGCGACAAGGTGAATCTCTCCTTCTGGGCAAGCAGCCGTTGCGTGACCGAAAAGCCATATCTGCGCATCCTCGACCAGATCCTCGACGTTCGCCCCTACAGCCTCGTTCTGTTCAATAACGGCTGCCACTCCCTCGGCAAGCTTGAATACTGTGAGCCCGCCTATCGCGCAGCGCTCCGCTTTATCAAGGATAAGCTGCCGGACGTCAAGATCGCCGTTGTTTTGGCAACGCCAAACCGCAGAGAGGCAATCACAGCATCCATCGAAAGATTAAACAACGTTGCGCAAAATATCGCCGCAGAAAACGGCTATCCCGTAATCGATCTGTTTTCTCCGATGAACGTCCTCGACCGCGGCGCCGAAAACTGGGTGGACGACTTCCACTTCACCGAAAAATGCTGCAGAATGCAAGCAAAGATCGTCTCGGATGCGATCGTGGAAATCCTCGGTGTCAAGGACGGTTGCCTCGTACAGGAAGCAAGCGAAATGGGACCGGAGGGCATTCTCAAATAAGAAAAAAGGCAAAGAAAGAGCCGAACGCTTACCGTAAGCATTCGGCTCGTTTTTTATTTCAGCGATTGATTCAAGAACGCGCGCGTGCGCTCGGATTTCGGGTGCAGGAACACCTCGTCGGGTGTGCCCTCCTCCTCGATGACACCGTCCGCCATAAAAATAACGTGGTCGGAGACCTGACGGGCAAATTCCATTTCGTGCGTTACGACGATCATGGTGCGCCCCGTCTTTTTTAACTCGCGGATGGTCGCCAATACCTCGCGTGTCAGCTCGGGATCGAGCGCCGAGGTCGGCTCATCAAAGCAGAGAATGTGCGGATTCTGCGCCAGTGCACGGGCTATGGCAACGCGCTGCTGCTGACCGCCCGATAATTCACCGGGATAGTGATCCTCTTTGTCCGAAAGTCCAACGCGCGTAAGAAGCTCGCGCGCCTCGACAATGGCATCCTCCTTCGGAAGTGCCTTGCGTAATACGGGAGCAAGCCAAATGTTTTTCAGTGCAGTGTACTGCGGAAACAGGTGAAACGCCTGAAAAACCATACCGAAGTGAAGACGGTTTTCTGCGATCTCCTTCGGCTTTTGCGGCACCTCGCTGTGATATAAGCACTTGCCGTCGAGCGAAAAAAAGCCGCCATCCGCCTTTTCAAGAAAATTCAGGCAACGGAGAAGCGTGGTCTTGCCGCTTCCCGAAGAGCCGATAATCGACAAAACCTCACCCTTCGCCATATCGAAGGAGATACTCTTTAATACTTGTACGTCTCCGAAAGATTTGGAGAGATTTTCTACGTGAAGATAGCTGTTCGTATTCATGCCTTTTCCTTTCTTCACCCAAAATCAGACCTTGTAGTAGCTCGTTTTCTTCTCCGCAAAGCGGAAGAAAAGTGTGAGCAATCCGCTGAACAGAAGGTAAAACGCACCCGCGCCAAGGAGCGGATAGATCTGCCCCGAAACGTTCACCTTGTCGTTCGCAACCATCAGGATCTCCACGACACCGAGCGCCTTCGCAAGCGCGGTATCCTTGACGAGCGTGATGATCTCGTTCGACATCGGCTGCAGAATACGGCGCAAAACCTGCGGAAACACAATGTGTGAGAAGGTCTGACCGCGCGTAAGGCCTAATACGTCACCCGCCTCGTACTGACCGAGCGGAATGCTCTTGATGCCGCCCTCGTAGATCACCGAAAAGTAGCAAGCATAGTTCAGAGAAAAGGCGATCAGAACGAAAATGAATTGCAAAGAGCTGATGCTCATGCCGAAAAAGCTTGCAACATCCTTGTTGGGAATCTTGAACACCACACTCGGTATAAAGCTCACCACAATGCATTGCAAAAGCAGAGGCGTTCCGCGCACCACCCACACGAGTCCGCGCATGAACCAACGGAGCGGCGAAATCCGCGACATGGAACCAAGAGTAATGAGAAGTCCAAGCGGAATGGCAAACAGAAGCGTCAGAAAGAACAGTTCAAGCGTAACGCCAAAGCCGCGCAGCATATCGTAGAAAATGTCCATTGCGATCCTTTCGGAAAACGTATTTTAAAGAATGCGATCAGTCCTCGGTACCCATGACAATAGATTCGCCCGCAGAGCCTTTTTCCACCGTGACGATGGCGCCCTTTGCCTTCTCGGCAAAATCGGCAAGCGTGGTCGCATCGTACTTCTCTACGTTCGCCTTGTTGACGACGGCAACCTGCTTGTTCGCAAGGTAAGGAACCGAAATGGTCATGGCGGTAAGGCGGTCATTGTCGATCGTCATGCCGTTCCAGACAAGATCGATCGAGCCGTTGTTAAGAAGAGCTTCCTTCGAGTTCCATTCGATCTTAATAAACTCAGGCTCAATATTGGTGCTATAGGTCGTGTTGAGGTAATCGATAACCTTCTTCGCAAGATCGATGTCAAAGCCGATCAGCTTTCCGTCGGCACCGTCCTGGTCCATATACGCGATGGGAGCAAAGATCGTGTAGCCGATGACCATCTTGCCGGATGCGACAAGCTCAGTCCAGGATGCATCGGTCGCATCCTTGTAAGGATCAACAGTGTCCTTCGTCACGAGAAGCTCGCTGGCAAGACCGTAGGTCTCGGCAATCGTCTTGTAGTCGGTGTCGGCAAGAGCGATCAACGCCTCGTTGATCTTGCTCATCAAAGCCTCGTTGCCCTTCTTGGCGGCAATACCGTATTCCTCTTCGGCAAAGACCACGTTCGGCAGAACCTGATAATCGTTGAAGGCATCGGTGTCGTTCATGTAGTGGCCTGCCATGACCGAGTCGATGACGGCGATATCGGCGTCGCCGCGCTTCAGACCGTTCAATGCGTCAAGCTGGCTCGCAAGAGCAAGGACCTCCTTACCGTAAACGCCCTTCGTGCCGCCGCAAGCGACGAGCGACATCGGCAGGGTTGCCAGCATCAGAACTGCAAGAATAAGAGTGATAATGCGTTTCATAATAATGTCTCCTTTATGATTAAAAAATACTTTTTCACTTTAGCAGACTCAAGTGATGCTCTATTATAGCACATATTTTTCATTTTGTAAAGCCTTTTGCAGCAGAAAAAAATTTTACGTGGGATATAACAGCCTGTAAAGGTAGCCGGAAGGCAAAATGTCGTACCGCCGACGCAGCCGGAATACAATCCGCCCGAAAAGCCGACACAATGGTTGCCGCCATTATTTCCATCCTCTCGGAGATAGTCCTGAAACACGTTTGCGGAATCTGTCGTTCGCTAACAACAGACCCCGCAAATGCTTGAATTATTTTTCTGCCCGGGATTCTTTTAACCCGAAACTACAAAATCATTTCAGCGTGTTGCACTTCTGTTGGCAACTCACTGACAGGATTGGTTTATTCCACTGTCGTAGCCTCTGCAAAGGCACCGCTTCTGACCGCTTCAAAGTCCTCTTCGATCTCCTTCGAGGGCTTCTTTGTAAGCAGCGAAACAACAACGATCAAAAGACAGGAGAAGATGAAGGCGGGAAGCAGCTCGTAAATGGCGAACACGCCGCCAATCTTCGCAATCAGGAACTTCCAGATGAAGACCATCGAGCCGCCGCCCAGCATGCCGGCGATCGCACCGGCTCTCGTCGTTCTCTTCCAGAAGAGGGAAAAGAGCATCAAAGGACCAAAGGTCGCGCCAAAGCCTGCCCATGCAAAGGACACGATGGTGAAGATCACGCTGTTTTCGTCAAGTGCAATCAGCGCGGCGATCACGGCAATCGCAAGAAGCGTGATACGCGATACCCACATGACCTGCTTGTCGCTCGCGTTCTTCTTGAAAATGCCCTGGAACAGGTTCTTCGAAACCGAGGATGCGGCAATGAGAAGATAGGAGTCGGACGAGCTGATGGTCGCGGCAAGAATACCCGCCATCACGAAGCCCGCAAGGATTGCGGGGAGCGAAGACTGCGCAAGATGAATGAAGATATTCTCTGCGTCGGGCGCGGTGAGATACTGTACAGGATAAAGCTGTCTGCCCACAATGCCGATAAATACGGCAACGGCAAGCGAAATGACCACCCATACCATTGCAATGCGGCGCGAGGTCTTAAGCTCCTTCTCATGGCGGATCGCCATAAAGCGGAGAAGCACCTGCGGCATGCCAAAGTAGCCGAGGCCCCATGCAAGCAAGGAGCAGATCGTAAGAAGCGAGTAGGGATTCTTCGCGCCAAACTGCGGAACACCGTCCACAACCGATTGCACACCGTCTACAACCGTCGGATTGGCTATACCGAAAAATTCAAGAAAACCGGGGATCTCTCCTGCGTTTTTGATCACGGCACCAACACCGCCCGCACTGACCGTGCTGATGATCACGATAATTGCAAGCGCCGAGATCATAACGATACTCTGCATAAAATCGGATGCACTTTCGGCAAGAAAGCCGCCGATCAGCGTGTAGAACAAAACGAACGCCGCACCGATCAGCATCATTGTCCAGTAGGGTGCACCGAAGAGCGTGGAAAAGAGCTTGCCGCAGGTAACAAAGCAGCTCGCCGCATACACGGTAAAGAATACGAGAATAAAGATCGCCGCAATCGAGGTGATAAGCTTTTTCTTCTCGCGGAAGCGGTTGGAGAAAAATTCGGGAAGCGTGATCGCATTGTTAGCGCGCACACTGTAGCGACGGAGGCGCTTGGATACGATCAGCCAGTTGAGATAGGTGCCGATGGCAAGACCGATTGCCGTCCATGCTGCTTCAGCAAGACCGCACCAATAGGCAACGCCGGGAAGCCCCATCAGCAGCCATCCGCTCATGTCCGATGCCTCGGCACTCATTGCCGTCACCCAAGGACCGAATGAACGCCCTCCGAGAAAGTAGTTTTCCGAACTCTTGTTTGCGATTTTGTAGTAGTACAAACCGATGCCAATGACCACCGCCATATAAACGACCATTGCAATCAGCATCTGTATCTGACTTGATGTCATGCGTTTGCTCCTTTCGGTAATTGAAATAAATTTGCGTGTATTATACTGCGTGTATTATACAACAAAGCAAAAATGTTTGCTTGCAAAGACATTTTTGCGAGGCCGTCAATAACGCAGACGCACTTTGTGCGTAGAGGGGCATGGCCCCAAGGCTTGCATCAGCAAGACTTCCTGCGTGTATTATACCATGTTTTTTCAGATTTGTAAAGTTTTTTTAAAAAAATATTTATACTCGTCGCAATTTGCCGAAACGCCCCCGAAAGAGATGCGTATATTATCGAAAAAGGTATTGAAATTTGCAGTTTTTGTGCTATAATAAAAGTGAAAGTCGATCGGTCTTTGCTCTCTCCTGCCGCACCTGACCGAAACGGCGCACGAAAGGAGGCTCTGCTTTGAACGTTTGGGAATTGATTCTGGAGTTTTTGTTTGGATCCGCACAACAGAATCCTGACAAAATGCCCGACATTGTATACGCAGAACGCTTTACGGTGAAATATCCACGAGAAAGAATCATGACACGGATCACAGTCGCTTCGGTGGCAACTGCTGTTTTCGCGCTCCTCTGGCTCTGCATTGAGGGCGCAACACGTTACTTGTTTACCATTTTTACAGTTCTGAGTGCCATTCTTCTCCTTCTGTTTCTGTTCTGCTTATCCTTTGAATGCAGCGTGACCGATAGCATGATCCGCTACGCATACTGTGGATTTCTTTTCAAAAAAGAGATCCTTTGGGACAACGTTCGCTGCGTAAGGATCGTCGAACGCAACCACGAAAAGGATGTCTCCATCATTCTCTATGACTGCTGCGGACAGGAAACCGTAGATTTTCATTCCGAAATGGAGAACGCTTGGTTTATCGTAAAAGCGGCTGAACACCGCGGCATAGAGATAAGAAAGGAACGCGACCTTTCCCTGAAGGAGCTTCGCCGCCTTTGAAAACGAACACAAAGCAGTCGATGCCCGATCAACAGCTTCAAGGTGCAAACATAATGAATAAATACAGGAGAGACGGGGCGCACGGTATTTGCACCCCGTCTCTCCTGTATTTATCGTTTTACTGCAAGCAATCATTCATGCGCTGCTGTAAAACATTATTACACTTTGATCACAAAAGGGTCATGCTATGCCCCCGTAATACCGTATGAAAGATAGAACAATGATGGAACAAAGACTATAGACTACCGCTTTCTTCGCACATGATATTTGAAAATAGAAACAACGTTGGCACTGAATTCAAATACGTAGGAGAGCGTCGTAAAGATCGCCGCATCGGTCAACAGATTGAACAAAACCGAAAGCAGCGTCGGCAAAAGCATCAGAAAACGCACGGTTTTCAGATTGCGTATTCGGAAAATGAAGGCATATGCAACAAGGCCCACAAGAAAAAGCAGATCAAGCGGCTGCGCAGTCTTGAGAATCATAAGATTCACAACGAGATAGGCACCGATCGATAACCCCGAGAAAAGAACCGACCATAGGATCGGTGCTTTTTTTCCCTTCTGCTCATACAGAAAAAACGTAACGGTACGTAACGCGCCGATCAGAAGCCCCACCATCGCAAAGAACTGCACCGTAAAAAAATACGACGTGATCAGAAACAGAATGCAAAGCAACTGAAACAGAAGATAATGTTCCTTCTTCTTTGAAAAATAGGACACCGTCACAAACGACATCGCAATAAAGCTTGCAACCAAAGCAAGAACTCTGTTGTCCATAAAAAATTCCTTTCAGAAACAGATAGCCGAGAAAATTATAGCACAAGAGAAGCAAAAAAGCAAGGGGCTGACGCAAATGCGAAAATCGGCGAAAATTGTTAAATCATTCGCTTTGGCACCGTGGCGTGTGCTTGTCTTGATACGTGGGAATCCGACTTCCTTCGGCATTGGCGGAATCTGCCGTGCCGACTGTGAGAAAGCGGGAATTTCATCTAAGATGAATATACCCGCACCCTGCGCGTTGAAAGCAAGCTTTCAGATTTTCGGGTGGGGTATGCGAACCAAGCACCGAGCGCAAAGCGCTCGGTGCTTGGTCAATGA
>JAZLAP010000146.1:0-2301 GCA_045613265.1 Eubacteriales bacterium
TTGCAGTTTCGGTCGGACAGAAATTTTCGTAGACGAAGAAAATTTACGAAGGAATATAGGATATTCCGAGCAAATTTCTCTGATGTATACGGTGATTTCTGCCGACTGAAACCTTGCGGGTTCGGCTCTCTTCGGCTATAGCCGAAGAGAGCCAAGTGATCCTACGAAGATCGCTTGGCTTTTTTCGGTTGCTTATATTCGATTATCATTCGGTCAAAGGTGCGCCGTCTGCCGCCGATACTCGCTCGGCAATACGCCCATCTGCTTTTTGAACACCTTGTAAAAAAACTTCATATCCTCAAATCCGCAATCACCGGCGATCACGGCAATGCTTTTGCCTGTGGTCGTGAGCTGCTTGCAAACGTTTTCCACGCGCACCCGCTGCACCATCTCGGTGATCGAAGCGCCCGTATGCTCCTTAAATATCCTTGCCAGATAATCGGGATTGAAATACACCTTCTCGGCAAGCAGGTTGGTCGAAAGACGGCGACTGTAATTTCTTCTTATGTACTCCAGCACGAACTCGACGGGGCGACTTGTTTTTTTCTGTGTCTTCTCCATGCCTGTGTTTTCGCTGAAGCGGAAGATCGTGATAATCAGCTGGATCATATAGCCGCGGATGATCTCCATATATCCCTTTTCACGTCCGCAATATTCAAGATAAATGCGGTGAAGCAATTCACCGAGGGCGGCATGTGAGTTACCGGGCACGCTGAAATAGGGGTGTCGTCTCTGTCCGCCACCGAACAGAGAATAGAAAACGTAGGAATCGTTCAAGGATTCGATCGAACGCTCCCCTGCAAGCGAGGCATCAAAAAACTCGGCAGTAAACAAAAGATCGTAGGACAGAAAGGGATCCTGCGGATCGTCGACCGGCTTGAAGGCGTGCGGCGTATCCATATTGATGATAAAAAGATCGCCGGCACCCACCGGTATGGATCTGCCTTCAACCTCGTGCATGGCTTTTCCCGAGAGAACGTACACGATCTCGATAAACTTGTGCTTATGAAGTATGCCGATATAATTGGGAAATTCGCTCGACATCTGTATACGCAGCTGCTCTCCGTTCCCCAAAAGATCCTTTTGCCTGAGTACAAGGATACCCTTTTCGTTTTCCGCCATGCGTCCCTCTCCTTTACATTTTTTCACAAAATTATACCAAACTCATGCCCCGATTGTCAATATCGTCCGCTCTGCATTGTCGGAGCCTGTACCTTTTATGAATGAAATTCCCTGCGGAAGCCAAGCGGTGACATGGCCGTTTCTTCCTTAAAAACGCGGCAGAAATAGGAGAGACTGCTGAAGCCGCAATGTTCGCTGACCTCTCCGATCGAAGCGTTCCCTGCGCTCAGCATATCCTTAGCCAGCGCAAGCCGCGTTTTCAGTATATACTGCATGACCGTCACGCCGACCGTTTCCTTGAAGCGGCGGCAGAAATAGTATTTGCTCATGTGAACATAGGCAGAGATCGCATCGATGTCCAGCTCGGTAAAAATGTTGTCGTTGATGTAGGAGACCGCGCGATCCATAAAGCCGTTTTGCGCCGTGATACTCTCGGTCGCATAGCTGTCAAGATAATACAAAAGCTTCACAAGCCCCGAGATAAGAATAAGCTTCTCGTGTCTTTTGCCCGTGTGCTCCTGCATTTCTCGAAAAACAGCATCTACCGCATTGCGCTCGGAGGATGGGATCTGCGCGTATACGAAGTCTTTTTCGGCAAAATCGGGAACAGCTCCGACAAAGGCAGAGACCGAATCCTGCGGCAGGATCAGCTTGCTCCGTTCGTAGATAGCGGGATTATCGGGCATCGTATAGTGATATTTCCCTTTTGCGATAAAGCAAAGCGCGCCTTCGGTGATCGGATATACCTTTTCGCTGCAAACGATACTTCCTCCGCTCGAATGCATATAGATAAATGTGTGCTCCTCGTTTTTGTGCCAGATCTTGAACATCGGATCCTTTCCGATCTCGCGGTATTTACAGGACATAATCAAGGTCGCTCCTTGCCGTTTTACGCTCTTTTCTTTATTGTAGCATATCTTTCCGAAAAAAACAACCGCCGCACACAAATTTCCCCTTGACAAGCAAAAAGATGTGTGATATACTGATAAAAAAGCAAACGTTTGCATTGTATGCGAAAGGAGTGGAAACAGCGTGGAGAACAGCACCTTGAAGCAGATTGCACAGGAGCTTGGCATTTCGGTTTCCACCGTCTCGCGTGCTATTAACGGAAAGTCCGTCGTTAAGGAAGCAACGCGAAATCGCGTTTTGGAGCTGGCGAAGAAGTACGCCTATACGCCG
>JAZLAP010000147.1:0-2277 GCA_045613265.1 Eubacteriales bacterium
AATTTTAGAACCGAAAAAGCCATCCGTGCGGCACTCTTTCCGCCAACACCGGGAAGCCGGCGAAAGGCATCGATCAGCTCCTGCAGCGGCTCGATATACTCTATCGCCATTAAAACATACCGCCCATGCCGCCGGGCATCATGCCGGGAAGATTCATGGCTCCCGTGATCTTGTTCATTTCCTCTGCCGTGGTATCGTCGACTTTACGAATGGCTTCGTTGATCGCCGCCGTCAAAACATCGGAAAGCGTTTCAATATCGTCGGGATCAACGATGTCCTCTTTAATGTCAAGAGAGAGGATCTCGCGCTTACCGTTAATCTTAACGGTCACCATACCGCCGCCAGCAGATACGGTGTACTCGGCTTCTTCAAGCTCCGCTTGCTTCGCCGCCATATCCTCCTGCATTTTCTGTGCCTGCTTCAGCATGCTCTGCATATTACCGGCACCGTTATTCGGAATTCTAACCTTCATCACTCTTCCTCTTTTCTATAAGATCAAATTTCTTCGCTATCCGACAGTGCCGCGACCAGCTCGTCGATCACGGCATTTGTTTTGGGGCCATCGATCGATTCCACGACGATCGGCGCGCTCTCAAGTCTTTCGCCCGCAACCGAAACCGCCGCCGCACGAATCAAAGACAGATTATCTTCACGTGACAGAATGCTCGCTCCAAGTCCCATACGGACGCGGATAAGCGTGCTGCCATCCTTTTTTATATACGCCTTAGCAGTTTCGAGGAAGCGAACGATTTGAGGACGTGTCCGTCCTATACTCTCCACAACGTCGGAAAACCCCGGAAACGGACGGTAAACGTCATCGTTCTGCGCATTCGCAGCATTCCTTGTATGCTCTACCTCAGCACTTTCGGTCTTGGCAAATTCTGCTTTCGCGGCAGAGGAAGTCGGCGGGGTATGCATAGCCGCATCCATGTCCTCGGATGTCTTTGTCGCGCCCGCTTCAACACGCGCATGACCGCCGATCCGCAAGGCAGATACCTCTTGCTCCAGCTTTTCGATTCGCGCGACAAGGCTTTCGGGAGAGGACGAGAGGCGCGGCTCACACATACGAGTGAGTGCGATCTCTGCCGTTGTTCGCTTCGGGAAGTTGACACGCTGCATCGCGTAGAGCGCATCCTCGAGACATTTCGTGCAATATATCATCTGCGACATAGAAAAGCGTTGCGCATCCTCGGTCAAACGCTTCAGCTCTATATCGGTAAGATCAAGGTATTCCTTCGCCATCGGCGAGGTCTTCACGACCATGAGATCGCGGTAGTAGTCCATCATGTCCTGCATGAAAACAGAAAGGTCGCGCGACGACGTCACGACGTTTTCGATGATGGCATAAATATCGGCGTAGCTCTTATCAGCGACGGCACGGACGAGATTTGCCGTGTTATCGCGGCTTTCGACACCGAGCGTTTCGGAAACAAGCGCGGCATCCACCGTTTTTTCAAGTCCTGCACACAGCTCAAACAAGCTGATAGCATCACGCATACCGCCTTCGGCAATACGCGCGATGAGGCGAGCTCCGTCCTCGGTCAAGGAAACGCCCTCCTCCTTTGCAATTGCAGACAGACGCGAAACGATCACATCCGATGCAATACGACGGAAATCAAAGCGTTGGCAACGTGAGATAACGGTCGTGGGCAGCTTTTGCAGCTCGGTCGTTGCCAGAATGAACAAAACGTGTGCCGGCGGTTCCTCAAGCGTTTTCAGGAGCGCGTTAAAGGCACTGGTGGAAAGCATGTGTACCTCGTCGATGATATAAACGCGATATTTGAGATCGGCAGGAGAAAAAACAATCTCTTCCTTGATATCGCGCACGTTGTCAACACCCGTATTACTGGCGGCGTCCATTTCGAGAACGTCGGTTGCGGTGCCACCGTCGATCGAACGGCAGGCTCTGCACTCATTGCACGGGTTTCCGTTCACGGGAGACAGGCAGTTCACCGCCTTGGCAAGAATCTTGGCGCAGGTGGTTTTTCCGGTTCCGCGCGAGCCGCAAAAAAGATAGGCGTGCGAGGTTTTTCCGTTGGCAACCTCATATTTTAGTATATCAGTGATCTGATTCTGTCCGCAAACGTCGTCAAAGGTCTGCGGTCTCCATTTTCTGTATAACGCTCTATGCATATTAAACTCCTACAAGACGCATTATCGACGTTTTCGTAAAAAGAAAAGGTGCGTGAGAACGGCTACCACCGTCTACGCACCCTTTGAGGAATATCCGACGATCAGATCAGACCATACACCAAGCCTTCGAGCACACGTTTACAC
>JAZLAP010000148.1:0-6282 GCA_045613265.1 Eubacteriales bacterium
GTTTGTTATCTTTGCATGGAGTTTTTGATCGGCAGATCCTTCAAAAACAACGCCATGAATCTTGGCATATACGATGCGATATGCGACCTTCTCGGATCCTATAATCGCTCATTCGATGAAGTTTTTGCCTGCGAAAGCGATCCCGGTCTGGGAAATGGCGGTCTTGGCAGACTTGCCGCATGCTTTATGGATTCCTTAACGTCACTTGATTATGCAGCCGGCGGCTATTCGCTTTGCTATGAAAACGGTTTTTTTCGTCAGCGACTTGTTGACGGCGAGCAGGTGGAGTTGCCCGATATATGGCAGAAAGACGGCGGCGCTTGGCTCGTTCCGCACCCTGAAAAGAGTGTATCGGTGCGTTTCGGCGGGCTTGTAAAGGAAAAGTGGAGGGATGGGCGTCTTCAGATCATTCATACGGAATATGATGAAGTACGTGCGATTCCGTATGATATTATGATCGTTGGTACGGAGACGGATGCCGTAAACACTCTCCGTCTTTGGAAAGCGCGTGCGTGTAACGCTTCACTGATCGGAGCAGAATCGCAAAGCTCTTACGTCAAGGCAATGGATGCGGCAACAAAAGCAGAAGAGATCACGCGTCAGCTTTATCCGCCCGACAACCACGACGAGGGCAAGCTTTTACGCTTGACACAACAATATTTTTTGGTTTCTGCTTCGCTTCAAAGTATCATTAACGATTATTTCAGCGCACACGGAAGCCTGCGCGATTTTGAAAAAAAGATCTCTCTCCATGTCAACGACACCCATCCCGCACTCTGTATTCCCGAGCTTATGCGAATCCTGATGGACGTATATTCATATTCATGGGAGGACGCATGGGGTGTGGTGACGCAATGCGTGAGCTATACGAATCATACGGTGCTTCCGGAAGCACTCGAGTGCTGGCGTATCGATCTCTTCAAAATGAAACTGCCACGCATCTTTCGTATCGTAGAGGAGATCAACCGCCGCTTTTGCGCCGATCTTTGGAATCTTTATCCCGGAGATTGGGATCGTATTTCAAGAATGGCGATCATTTCTTACGGACAGGTACGCATGGCAAATCTTTGCGTGGTTGGATCGCATACAGTAAATGGTGTTTCCGCTCTCCACAGCAAGATTTTGAAAAAGACGGTATTTCATGATTTTTACAAGCAAACGCCTTGGAAATTCACGAACGTTACAAATGGTGTTGCCCATCGCCGTTGGCTTTGTTATGCCAATCCTGCACTATCCTCGCTTTTGCGTGACTGTATTGGCGGCGGATTTTACCGTGATCCGGCGGAGCTTGCAAAATTCGAAGATTTCAAAGAGGATAACACGGTACTTTCGCGCATCGGTGAGGTGAAGCGCAGCAATAAGGAACGTTTTGCTGCATGGGCGCGAAGCAAAGCGGGGTGTGTAATCGATCCGCACTCCTTATTCGATGTACAGATCAAGCGACTCCATGAATATAAACGCCAGCTTTTGAACGTTTTGAAGATTATGGCCTTATATAATGATATCCTTGACGATCCCAACGCAGATATAATGCCGATGACCTTCATCTTTGGCGCAAAAGCGGCACCGAGCTATTATTTTGCAAAGCAGGTTATTAAGCTGATCTATTTCCTCGGAAGGGAACTTCAGGAAAACCCGTTGACGCGCGACAAGCTTAGGGTGGTCTTTATGGAGGATTATAACGTTTCAATGGCGGAGGTTCTGATCCCTGCCGCCGAGATCAGCGAACAGATTTCGCTCGCCGGAAAGGAAGCCAGCGGAACGAGCAATATGAAGCTGATGATGAACGGTGCGATCACCATGGGTACACTTGATGGTGCAAATGTCGAGATTCTGGAAGCCGTAGGTCGTGAAAATATGCATGTATTCGGGCTAAATACCGGTGAGGTTGACGAGCTTTGGCGACGTGGCTATGATGCGCGCGAATACTATCGAAACTCGGAAGTACTGCGCCGCGTGGTCGATCGTTTTAATTCACCGATCGGAGGCGAGGATTTCTCATCGATTGCCGATTATCTGATCAACGGCGGTTATACGGTCGCAGATCCTTTTATGTGTCTTGCGGATTTTGATGCTTATTTGTATGAAAGCCGGGCGGCGCTTGTGCGTTATGCAGATAAAGAAGGATGGAACCGCAGCTCGCTCATCAATATCGCGAGAGCCGGACGCTTTGCTTCGGATGTCAGCATCAAGACCTATGCTCGGGAAATTTGGCACACGAAGCCCGTGGGAAGGTGATGAGCATTGCAGAACCCCTGCGTTGCGGGAGAACCACCATTCGATTTGCGTGGGCAAGCGATTGCTTTTTCCGGATCAAAGGATCAATATCCGTCACATGCTTTTCAGATCGATGATGACATCACACTGCGGCTGATACTTCCGCAAGAGTTTTGTGCCGATCCGGTGCATGTATCCATCATCAACGATAAAACAAGGGAGATGAATCGTTTTCGTCTCTCTTTCGCCGCAGGTTGCTGCGATGGAGGCGTATACGAAACGAAGCTTCCGAAATTGCCGCGCGGACTTTATTTTCTGAGGTTTGAGCTTGCGACTGCGTATGGCGAGTACGTGTCATACCGAACGAATGGTTTTCTTTCCTTTAAACGGATGGCGGATGATGCTGCCTATGATTTTCAGATATTGATCTCCGATTTTCTTTACCCAAAGCCGAATTGGATCTACGGTGGTATTGTATACCACGTGTTTGTGGATCGCTTTTTTCGCGGCAGCGATACGCCCCCTTCTTGCGGTGGATACTTTAATCCGGATTGGAACAACGGCATTCCGGAGTATCCTGCATATCCGGGGGCTCCGCTCAAAAACAATATGTTCTTTGGCGGTAATCTTGACGGTGTGCGATTAAAGCTGCCGTACATCGCTTCTCTTGGCGTTAACTGTATTTATTTATCACCTGTTTTTCGTGCCGCATCCAACCATAAATACGATACAGGGGATTATATGACGGTGGACGAAGCGTTTGGCGGCGATGAAGCACTTCTTCGCCTTATTGCGGAAGCAGAGGATTATGATATTACCGTGATCCTTGACGGCGTTTTCAATCATACGGGTGATGACAGCATATATTTCAACAAATACGGTCATTACGGCAGTATCGGTGCATATCAGTCACAAAATTCTCCGTATTACGCTTGGTATGATTTCGAGAGCTTCCCCGACCGATACAGGTCATGGTGGGGAATCGATATTTTACCGAGAATCAATCCCGATTTCCCTGCATGTCGTTCCTTTTTTATCGGTGACGGCGGTGTCGTTCAGAAATGGATGCAGTATGGTATCGGGGGATTCCGACTCGACGTTGCCGACGAGCTTTCGGATGAGTTTATTGCAGAGATCAAAGCATCTGTGAACAGTATAAAATCCGATGCGATTCTTTACGGTGAGGTTTGGGAGGATGCATCCAACAAGATCGCATACGGAAAACGCCGCGCATATTATGACGGTATCGCGCTTGACGGCGTCATGAATTATCCGGTCAGAACGGGAATTGTCCGCTACCTTCGCCACGGCGAGACAGAGGCACTGGCGTATGCTTTGACCGATGTTACCGAAAATGCACCCAAACGCATCCGCGATGCGCAAATGAATCTGCTCGGTACACACGATACTGTGCGCATCATAACGGCACTTGCGGGAGAGGAAGCTAATGATATTCCCAATAAAATTCTTGCGACAAAGAGAATGACAGAAGAGGAACGCTTGCAGGGGAAACGCCTTTTGGCACTTGCTTATCTAATACTGGCAACGTTGCCCGGTGTTCCCGCCATCTTTTACGGTGATGAGATCGGCATGGAGGGCTATGGCGATCCTTTTAATCGCCGTCCCTTTCCATGGCATCGCATGGAAGAAAAGTTGCTCTCCGTATACCGCGAGATCGGGAAGCTGCGTCGGGCACACAGTGTATATAGAGAAGGGGAGTTTCGTTTGCTTCATTTGTCTGCCGATCTTCTCGCATTCGTGCGTGAAAGCGGCTCCAACGCATACGTCACGCTCGTTTCGCGCGAAACAAAGTCCTGCTCCTTCACGCTTCCGCCCGAAGCGACCGTCCTTTACGGTGCGCCGAGAAAAAGCGACACCTACGTATTACCGCCGCTTTCAGGCGTCGTTTTGCGTATGAATAAAGAAAATATACCGAACTGAACCAACGCAGTTCCGCCATATGGCGGCACTGCGGTGTTCGCATATCCACCCAACGCACGCTTGGATTTTATACAACAAATTGATAATTGACGGCGTAAATCTAATTTGCTATAATGGTATTACGATAAACTGCGCGGTTTTCGAGATAACATAACGGGGGTGCAGATTTTGTGGAAACCATTTTACCAAAGTAGTCTATATCGACGGTATATGGAAAAACGAACCTTGATCAAAGAAGAGGAATATAGCAGATCCTATGTGTTTTCCTTTAACGGTAGGCGTTATCATGTAAGCGAGACTTCGCTTCGCGCAAACAGGCGCACCACGGTGCTTCTCGATGACGCAAGTATCCGCTGGGTACAGACCTATTCCAACATGACGATGCTCGGTTATCCTGTCACAACGGTGATCGGTCGAACAGTGGATTTTATGCTGACGGATCACTGTAACATATTGCTGATACGCGGCGAATTGCGCACGCTATGCGGTCTTGACGAGGGGCTGATCGGCTCTTTAACGTCATTGACGGAACGGGCGACGACACATCTGTTATACGTTATGTCGGAAAAAAGCTTTATAAAATATTTACGATAATGAAAGGAATGAAGATATGCAAATCAAGCTTGGAGAAAAAATAAGAGAGCTACGCCACAGAGACGGCAGAACACAAGAGGAGCTTGCCGTCGCCTTGTCGGTTACGGCGCAGGCGGTTTCACGTTGGGAAGCGAGCGGTGGCTACCCCGATATGGAGCTTGTCCCCGCGATCGCCAATTATTTCGACGTTTCTATCGACGAGCTTTTCGGCTACAAAGGCGAGCGCGAAAAGAAGGTAGACGCCTTGCTTTCTCGCGTTGATGCGCTTCATCTGGCAAATTTACGGGACGACGTCAATATCGGCGAGTGTCTTGCGCTTCTTCGCGACGGACTTGCCGAATTTCCGGGGAATGAAAGGATCATGTATAAGCTTGCGACCGTTCTGTCGGATGCGGGCTTTAAGCGTGGTGGTCAGTCGCTTATATACGGTGAGGACGGGTATCTTCACGAATGCATCGAGAAACACGGTGAAAACAAATACTGGAATGAAGCAATCAAGCTGTTTGAAACGCTACTCTCCAATTCCTGTAGTGTGAAATACAGAAACGCGGCGATCTGTCAATTGATCATCCTTTACAGAAGCATCGGAGAATATGGCAAGGGGATCTCGCTTTCCTTCTGCTTGCCCGAAATCAAGAACAGTCGAGAGATCATGCTGGCAGACGCCACAGACGGAAAAAGGGGAGCGGGTTATCTCGGGGAGGCGCTTCTTGCCTTGGCGCACAGCTTTTCTACCGAAATGGTGAATGCCGTTCTGAACTCTCCTGAGCATAACAATGCGGAATTCCAAATCGAAAGGGTGAAAGGAAGTATTTCTTTGTTTTCACTCGTTTGCGAGGACGGGAATTTCGGCCCGTATCACGCCACCGTCAGCCATCTTTATCTCTACCTTGCCTTTCTTATGTGGAAGGCGGGAAGAAAGGACGATGCCTTCCGCTTGCTTGAAAACGCGCTAAAAGAGGCGCGCGCATACGACCGCTTCGTCACAGAGACAGAGCCGCATTATACCGCCGCTCTGCTTCGCTATTCGACTTGCACGCGGGAAATTACACGGGAAAACGGAAGCCTTGCGGAAAAGCTGTCGATCGATTTTCCTGTATGGGTGGTCGATCCCGACTGTGCGCGTATCACGCGCGAGATCAAAGCCGATCCGCGTTGGAGCACTTGGGTAGCGAAAACGAAATCCGCTTTTTGAGTAAAACAAACGGGGAAGCCGCAGATGAAAATCTGCGGCTTCTGTGATGTCAAGAAAGAAATTCTTTTAAGGCTTTGTAAAAAAGATCGACCTCGGAAAGTGTGTTGGCATAACCGAAGCTCACGCGGACGGCGCCGTCCTTTGGCGTGTTAAGCGTTTTATGCGCAAGCGGTGCGCAATGAAATCCCGTACGCACGCAAATTCCGTGTCGGTCGAGATAGGCACCGATGCTTTCTGCCGAATATTTTTCGTGCGAAAACGAAAAAACGCAGGTGCCCGGATGCGCGGAATATACAGCAATTCCTTTGATGTCTTGAAGCCGATCGAGCGCCGAT
>JAZLAP010000149.1:0-6786 GCA_045613265.1 Eubacteriales bacterium
GACTCCACCTTGGAGCCCGTCGCCGTAAGAGTGACCGTCAGCTCGTCGCCGTTACAGGTTACGTCGGTAATCTCAACGTAGTGCGCCGTTCCCGACGAGCCGTCGTAGTGTGCCGCATCGGCAAAATAAACGCGCGAAGCGTCAACACCCGACGGCGGCAAATAGCTTGCCGCAGTCGCCATTGCGTAAGAGACACTGCTTTCTCCGACGGTAGCCGTAGCGGTCAGAACGCCGCTGTTGAAAAAGTTTGCAAAGGTTGCAAACGTGTAGTTCCCCGCCGCTATACCCGAAAACGTTGCCGTGCCTCCGCTTGTCAGATCGGCGTGCGCGACTACCTGTGCAACCAGCACGAGCTTGATTTCGGTGATATCGCCCTGCGTTACGGCATGGTGGAAGGAAAGCGTCACGTCATCCGTCACACCGTCCATATCCACATCCTCCTTAACGATATACGCCTCGAGCCACCACACCGAGTATCCCTCTGCATCCACGCTCGTATTCTTGAAGCGGTTCTTTGTCGCAACGCCCGATGAGGATGCAAGATACATATACTTACTTCCCGCCCACGTACCGGACGTCTTGAAATGCAAGCGGTAGATGCCCGTGTATCGGATATCCTCACCGCTTACGGTGATCGTCCACGTTTTATGATCGGCAGTCGTAAAGCCTTCGGGATATAACGTCTTGCCGTCATTCACGATCGAACGGCTTTGTTCCGTCTGACACAAGGAGCAGGTGCGGCTTTCCTCGGTCTCCTCCGCATTTGCCGTCCATGCGCTCCAGTCGTGTCCCGTTGCCGCTACGATATCGTCGGTACGTGTCTCCGCACATACCGCACAGGTGTATAGTGTAAAGCCGTCGGAGGTACAGCTCGCAGGTATCGCGCTACCTTCGTTCCACACGTGTCCGACAGCCGAAATCGTCTCGCTCTCAGTCATTCCGCAGGAGAGACAGGTATAAAGAATTTGCCCGTCGTCGACGCAGGTCGCAGGGGTGACGACGACGCCGTCTACCGTATGTCCCGTTGCAGGGAGAACGGTCACGCCGTTCATGCAAACGGGACACCCGTATCCCGAAAGCCCCTCCTCCGTGCACGTGGGGACTACGTCAAACCGCTCCGCCTCACGGCAGGCATGCGCCATTTCGGACAGCGTAATGCTGCCGATCATCACGGCGGTTGCCTCTTTTATCGATACGGTAACGCTATAGCTACCTGCCGGAAGCAAAGCGTATCCGAGATGCGGCGTATAAACGATCGCCTCGGAGCCGCCACCCTGCAGAGCAGGCGTTCCCTGCATTGCGTTGACCGTTGCCGCCGTTACGTCGACGGTATAGGTCTTTCCCGATGCCTCGGTGAAGGTGAAGGTCGTAATGCCCGTGCCACTGTAATAGATCTGTGCACCAAGCGAATAGTAGGTGCTTTCGGTGAGCGTGACCGTCGTATGATACAAAAGCCTACTGCCATTGCGAAGCTGGTAGAAGCGACCGTCCTTATAGGTCGCAAGGCTTGCATCGGTCAAAACCGTCGTATTGCCTTGACCGCCCGGAAGAAACAGCGTATCCGCATTGACCGGCGCGGCAAGACGGAAGCTTGCCTTCGACAGCGTTGCCCCCTCGTAGGTAACGAGGTTATCCTGTCCTGCGACGAGCAACACCGAATAGAGATATCCGTCGCTCTTGTCGCGATTTTTAGAGGACAAAAGCTTTGCGTATGCCGTAATCTCGGCATCGGTGGCTCCGCCAGGGAGCAACGCCGCCGCGGCAGTCTTGTTGTAGATATACTTATAGCCGCTCGTGATCGTCGTCGTTCCCTCAAGCGTGACAAAGTAGAAGCCGGTTGCGGATATTGCGGACGCAGGAACGATAAACGTGCCCGTAAAGCCGCTGACATTCACGCTGAAATCCGCCGCATTGACAGTAGGTGTTGCCGCAAGCACGTCGCATTCGCCGCAAGAGCTGCGGGTACAGGTACGGGAAAGCACTCCGTTTTCGAATATGGGATCCTCGGTATATTCGTGACCGAGTGCAGACAAAGCGACACTCTCGCGCATGCCGCACGCGATGCAGCTCCTCTGCATTTCGCCCGCAGCGGTGCAGGTTGCGGCACTCGTCTCCTCCCATATACCGCTATGCCCTACGGCGGCGTTCACGTTGTATTCGACCGCGCCGCAGGTATAACAGGTACGGCGGCGGATCTGCCCCACCTGGCAAAGCCCCGAAAAGACATCCTTCCACACACCGAAAGTATGCCCTGTCGCCGTGCCGGCAAAGCTCGTGGTCGCGCCGTTACACGCCGCACACCCGCAGACACGCGTCATCGTCATGCCACTTTCGCAGGTGGCGGAGGTCAAGGGTGTCCACAAAGAATAGCTATGACTGCTGTTCACCGCAGGAACAAGGAACATATAAACCGGCGGATCGCCGATGTTGGATGCGGGACACCATCTGCCACTTGTTACATTGAGCGAGACCGTGTTTTCGCCCGCAACGAAATCCTGCGCACCGAGGCTGACGTAATAGAAGCCCGACGTACCCGTATGCGTACCGCCGCCCGATACCGCCGTTCGGGTATAGCGACCGTTTTCGTATGCGTAGGCATAATTCACGCCGATGCCGTTCAGCGTGACGGCGGTTCCTCCGTTGATGCTGAGCGTTGCGGTTGCCGCATCCGGCGTACCGCCGAATACGACAAGCTCGTAGCTGCCCGCCGCAGGTACATGGATGCTGCCGACAAGCCCTGCGGCGTTGGTAGCACCGATCTCGCGAACCGTCATGCTCCCTTCGCCGATCGATTCCGCCACCGTTTCGATATAAGAGAAGCGAACGGCGTTGCATTCCGAAAGCTTGCCCGACAGAATATTAACCGTGACAGGGTTGTCCCTGCCCATTTCGAGATATGTGTAAAAGGCGTACGGCGAGTAATTGCCGCTTCCCGACGCTTTGTCGCGGTTCACGGAACGGAAGCCGTTTGCCGACACGACCTCAACGTAGTTGCTCGCGGTATCGGTCAGATTCCAGTCAAAGCGGACGAGATAGAGTCCCGTATAATGGATCCTTTCACATGGAATGGTGAACCGAAGCGTCGCGGTGGCTCCGGAGAGCGTCGGCGTGACCGTGATCTCTCTTCCGCCGTTGGCGATCGCAGTGTCAAATACCGTTACGGTACCGCACGCCGTGCAAGCACCCGTCTCCGCATCAAGAGTGTGCGCAAGGCAAGCGCCCACCGTGAAGACCTTCGTGCCCTGCGCACCGCAATCCACGCAGGTCTTGTAATAGCGCGTCGGTACAGTACACGTAGCCGAGGATACCAAGCGTTCGGGATCGACAATGTCGACGAACACACAGGAATGCGTTTCTCCGTCAAGCACAGATCCGTGCATAAACAGAGAATACGCATCGGCACCCGTCAGAAAAGCGTCACAGCCGTAGCACAAAGCGTAATATTGCGCCGAGGTCTTCGTCGTCGCCGGACAAGCAAGGTTTTCTCCGCCTTGCAACACCGCCTTGCGGAGATACACATGCTTGCCGTTCTCGCAATCGGTAGGATAGCTTGCCTTTTTGCCGTCGCAGCCTGCACTCGTCACGATGAGATGCGGCTCGACCGTCTGATACGCGTCGTAGGCATCTTTGACGAGGAAATTGTTTTCCGCAACGAGATAGAAGCTTTCGGCGTTATCAAGGCCACCGTAGAAAACACGCCGTTCATCGTCAAGACCAAGAAAATAATTGTACTCGGACAGACAGCGGTAGGTCTGTTGACCTGCGATGCTCTGATACGAGATATAGCTGTATTTCGTGGGGTTGGTCTCGTGAAGCGTATAGATCACGTTATGGTGCGTGTGCCAATGTGAGGCGGCACCGTCGTGATAGAGAACGGTATAGGTTCCGTTCTTTTCGCCGGCAGCACGGCTCGTGGCCTCGGTCACCTCGCAGTAATTGTGGTGAAGCGAATTGAAATAACGCTCCTCACTTGCCGCGGCGTTACCGCCAAGCACGTAGATCGCACCGCCGTCCTTCATGCCGCTGACCATAAAGCCGACGATACTGTTATAGGCGATCTCCGCATTCGTCACGTTTGCGACGTTCGGATATGCCTTATCGCTCGCAGACCAGCTCCAGCCCACCGAGATCGCCGAATACGAGGCATTGACGATCGTGTTGTAGGTGAGCTTCAAATTCGAAACCGTGTATACGGCGACCGCAACGCTGCTCGGATACAGAAGTCCGTTTTTCTCAATATCATTCTGCGTTACGGTGATATCCGTCGCATACCGCTTATTCTGTACCGAGTAGCCCGCGTTGTTGCCGATACGGATCGCCGAGCTGCCGATATCAACGAAGCCGCAGTCCTCGACGGTTGCACCGTTGACCGCACCGCGCAGCTGCACGCCGTCCACCGTGAGGTCGTAAAAGCGGCAGTCGACCACTCTGAAATTCGTAACGTGCATACCGTAAACTGCGGCGTACGGAAGAAAGGTTCCGGGCGAAAATTCCGATGCCGTTTCCGCAGGAATAACCTTCTGATAGCCCGTCTGTCCCGATACGTATCCGTATTTCGACGTAAACAAATCGGTCGTTCCCGTAAAGTCTATGCCGGTCACAGTCACATTTTTCATGTTTTCAAAGGAAAAGAGGCGAGAAAGCACGGGAACCGAATAGGAAGCGCCGTCCAC
The DNA here is from genome assembly GCA_045613265.1 of Eubacteriales bacterium. GTDB lineage: Bacteria > Bacillota > Clostridia > Oscillospirales > CAG-272 > UBA1740. The sequence continues at coordinate 4,674 of JAZLAP010000149.1, forward strand.
TGCTCCAATTCGGAATTGTCCCGTTGTCATATCATAGGTAAAGCGGTTTTCGGTCAGAAGCCCCGCGTTGTTGCGAAGCGTATAGCCGCGCCCCGCAAGCGTCGAATAGTAGCTTCTGCCACCGCCGGCACTGCCCAGAAGCCGCTCCCAATCGGCATGCCGCACGTGCGCGGCGTACAACAAAGCTTGTCCGTCGGGCGTCGTCTTCGTCTTTGCGGTATCATAATAGTCGAGAACGACCGCCTGTACCTGCCATTCCACCTTGATCCAGATCTCGGTTCCGGGAATGTAGTGCTTCGTTCCCTCCACGCTGTCAGCCGCCAGCGATGCAAGCAGAGACGCATCGAGATACAGAACCTCGTCCTCGGCAGGCACAAGCGTCGTTCCCTCGCTCGTTATCTTGCCGCCGATATTGAATGCGGTATTTTCATACTTTGCCGCATCGTACGCCATAACGTATTCTGTAGAGGATGCCATCTCCATCATCTTACCGTCCGAAAGCAGGGTACGTACCGGCAGATATCCTCCGCCTGCCTGTACGTACTCCGACGGCATCTGATACACGCCGCCAACCGGAGCAATGTCGATAGCAGAGGTCACAACGGTTTTTCCGTCGCCCGCACCGACAAGCGAAACAGAATAATTCTTATTCGAAAATGCCGCACCGTCTATTACGGCTTCCTCGGTCAGAATATATTTCCCTTCTCCGAGGCGTATTTCAAACCGAATCGCCTCATCGGTCGTTGCTGCCGTAAGATAGCTCTCTACGTAAGCAAACGCCGCATCGAGAGAGAACGGATCGCTTTCGCTTCCCGAGCCTGAAACGGCAGTGGGCGAGGTGTAAAGCGTACAAACGGTTCCGGCATCGGTATTGCCGATACCGTCGTCCGTATCGGTATTCGCGGCGACAAGAGACTCGCCGCCGTTTGCTCCCGCCGCGGAAACAGTCGGCGCAACAGTAACCGCAAGCATGGCAAGGAGCAGAAGAAATGCGCTGATTTTTTTCATCCTTTTCATGTGAATTTCCTTTCGTTTTTATTTTTCGTTTCCCTGCGCGGACGGACACGCAGATATCCGTAGCTTAATTATACAGGATCGTTTTGGAAATTTCAACCATTTTTTGGAATTTTTATCGGAATTTTGGTGTATTTTTCCTTTTGGTTTTTAAAATTCGGAAAATTTTAAAAAAATCCTTGACAAAGGAAAAATTCGTGGTATACTAATGGTATATTGAGAAAAGCGATGATGGAGAGAAGTACCGCGTAAGGCTACGGCAAAGTGAACGCAGGATAGTGAGAACTGCGTCCGGAAATGCGCGCGAATAACACTCCGGAGCTGCAATCCGAACGCGATTCGTCAGTAGGTGCGTCGGGTGCTTCCCGTCACAGAAGCAGGGCTTTTTTTCGGAAGCTTGTGAGGCTCATTGGAGCGAAGATAGGTGGCACCACGCTATGCACGGCATTGCGTCCTATTACGGACAACGCCGTGTTTTTTGTTTTTTAAAGAAGAAAAAATGCAAACTATAGTTTACAATCAAAGCGATAAAACATATAAAAGGAGCTACTGACATGCAACACACCGACATTAAGGACATCGTTACCAAGGAAGAATATCTCGATACCGTCGTTACGGTTTGCGGCTGGGTACGCACGGCGCGCGACTCGAAGAACATGGCGTTTCTCGCCCTCAACGACGGCACAACAATAAATCACCTGCAAATCGTGATCGACAAGGCGGTCATGACCGCTCCCGACGCCGCCTATCACCTCGGTGCATCGGTGCGCGTTGTCGGCAAGGTCGTACGCGGCATGAAGGGTGAGGGCGTGGAAATCAACGCCGAAAGCGTGGAGCTGCTCGGTGACGTAACGCCCGATTATCCGCTCCAGAAAAAGTTTCAGAAGCTCGAAACGCTCCGCGAAATCCCGCATCTGCGCGTGCGCACCAACACCTTTAACGCCGTATTCCACGTGAGAAGCGCATTGGCACGCGCCATCCACCGCTATTTCGGTGAACGCAACTACGTGTATATCCATACGCCGCTCATCACCGGCTCGGATTGCGAGGGTGCGGGCGAGGTGTTCCAGGTCACGACGATCGGATATAGCAATGAATA
>JAZLAP010000150.1:0-5479 GCA_045613265.1 Eubacteriales bacterium
ACTTAATTATTTTTATATTGCGGGTCTTAATTTTGCGGGTTCATATTCGCGAGCTTATTTTCCCGAACAAGGAAAGGAACGAAACATGAAATTGTTCAAAAAACTCACTGCCCTTTGTCTCTTGCTTGCAACGGTGATGGCGTTTGCCGTCACGGTATCGGCGGCAGAGACCTACAGCGTAGAGGGCATCACGCTCTCCAAGGGGCAATATACGGCATATCTCGGTGCCGTGGAGCAGGCGGAGGAAAACGGCGTTTCGATTGACCGCGCCGTTTTTGCAAAGGCGGCTTCGACCGTTGACTATGCCGGTTTGCAGGCGCGTCGCAGCGACGACGGAAAAGCCGGCATCCGTTCGCTTTATAACGTCGACCATACCTATATCGCCGAAATTGAGGGAAAGGGTTATTCGCTCTCCTTCGGTGCCTTGATGGGTGTTTCGGAGTTCTTTGATGAAAACTACGAGCATACGCCCGACAATATGGAGATCACGCTTGACGGTGATATGGTCGCATCTTCCGACGCGGCGAAAAAGGTGGCTACCGTTACCGTTTATGCGACGAGCGGTAAAGCGGACGGCGTTTTCACCAATGCTACTCGCCGGAGCTACGCTTTTACGACGGTTTACGGCGAGAATTACGCGAACTATTTCTCTTATGCGCATATCGGTCTCGTATATCGCGGCTTCCTTGCACTCCGTAACGCAGAGGGTGAAACCGTCGTGTTTTACTACGACGGCATCGGTGACACCTTCGGCAACGATTGCATGTACGGTGTTTCCACCTCGGCTATGGATATCTACGGCTACTACACGACCTACGGCGGCTACGAGAACGACGAGGCAATGCTGGCGGTAGCAAATTGCAAAACACAGATCGTATACACCGCTCCCGATGCACAGGGCGGTGACGGTACGCAACAGAAGCCCTTTTCGCTTTCTGCGGCACTTGCTTACATTGAAAAAACGGTCGCACGCAGTGACTACGACCGCGCTATCGATTTCAGTATCGTTCTCGGCGAGGGCAAATACGTTCTGACCGATACGGCGGTCTTTAACGGTTCCGCGTTCTCGGGCAAGGACTACAGCATCTCCCTTGTGGGAGAGGGCAACGGCAAGACGGTCATTACCTCTGCCATCGACGTTGCTCCCGTGAACGGCGTTTATAATCTTCCCGGCGAGTATATGGAAAACGGCAGCTATCCCGCGCTCCGTTCGATGCTTGCCGACGGCAAGATGATGAGCATGGCGACATCCGACGAGTACGTAATGCAATACGATGCCGCCAAGTTTACCGATACCGTATTTAACGCAGGTGGTAAAATATCCTCCGAGGGCACGACGCTTGTGTCCGAGACGGAAGAGGTTTTGTATCTTGATGCGGGACTTCTCGAGTCGCTTGCGGCATCGAGCGTTGACGGCACGAAGCACTATATCCCCGGCACCGAGATCTGGATCAAGGTCGAGTGGCAGGTGCAGTCTGTCGTTCTCGATTACTATGATACCTCGATGACGAAGACCTCGCCCGACGAAAGCACGACTCTCTACGCAGCGCACGTCCGTCACGCCGATTGGGTGCGACTTCTGAACACCTCCTCGGATAGCGGAAGAAGCTATTATTCCTCGCTTGCGGGACGCGGCTACACGCTTTGCAACAACGAGGCGCTTCTGACCGAGAACACCTTTACTTACGATCGGTCTGCCGGTCAGTTCCACGTGGTGACGGTCGACGGCGTTTCCTACTCGGTTCCCGTCTTGACGCGCCTTCTTGACTTTGAAAATGCAAAGAATATCACGGTGACCGGCATTGATTTCACCGGTACGACCGATACCTTTACCTCACAGTACGGCTACGTTTCGGGTCAGACCGGTTATCAGAAGGTCATTCCTTCGGAAATGGCATCCGAGTTTTCGCTCAGCACCTTCCTGCCTTATGCTGCCGTTTACGGTTTGCACGTCGAGAACTTCACGGTTGACGGCTGCCGCTTCTACGACCTTACGGTTGACGGTGTGCAGCTGCGCGGTGCGGTCAACGGTGCCGCCGTTACGAATAACAGCTTTGTCGATATCGGTAGCTCGGCGATCCGTATCGGTAACAATGCGCCCTACAACGTAAAAAATAAGCGATATGCAAAGGATATTACGGTAGAGCAGAACTATGTCGAGCGCACGGGCACACGCTATCCCAGCAGCGTTGCCGTTGCTATTTACCCCGTTTCCAATCTGAAGCTTAACTACAACTCTCTCATTGATTCGGCGTATTCGGCAATTTCGGTTGGCTGGAGCTGGTCGGCAACCAATGTCGAATATCCCACCGTTGTGAACGTGACCGATGCCGAAATTGCCTACAACAGCATTATCGGCTTCATGGTCGGCGGTATGAAGGATGGCGGCGCGATCTACGTGCTTGGAGGCAACGCTACCGCAGAGGAACAGAGGCTCTTCAACTCGATACACCATAACTATTGCGAGGTCACCGAGGACACGAGCCGTGCCGCAAACGATAAGAGCGGAACCTTTACCGTTCTCTACCACGACGGCGCTGCTTCGCACTGGCATACACATCATAACGTCGTTTACACGCTGCACGACGAAAACCCCACGAAATATAGCTATATTTCCTATCAGTCCATTGTGGGCTCGCAGACCTACAACTGCTTCTCCGAGGATAACTACTTCATCAACCTGAAGGATGAGTGGCGTATTTTCTACGCCGGACTTAAGGAAGCCGAGCTTTACAATCTCCGTGCCGAGGGCAACCTTCTTATAGATAACGCGCATGAGGCGTATGCGATGGTCGAGCCGCACGAGATTGTTACGGGTGCCGGTTGCGACGGGCATAAGGCATCCTATCCCGTCGATTGCGCACACGGCAAGCACGTCTATCTGCGCAAAGCAGTGCTTCCGAACGGTGAAAACCTTGCCTACCCTGCAACGACCAAGACCGCCGCACAGTATTACGCGCTCTGCTACGGCTGTAACGCCTTCCTGACGGGCACCGATGCCTACCTTCTGTTCGCCGCCGGCACGCCGCTTACCGGAAGCACGCACACCTGCGTGTACACGAACGTTGTAAAGGACGAATACCTCGCGTCTGCAGCAACCTGCTCGGCATATCTCACCTATTATAAGAGCTGTGCCGATTGCGGTGTGGCGGGAACCGAGACCTTTGAAGCCGGTGCAAAGCTTGCGCACGTATGGAACAATACGGAGAAGAAATGCTCGGTCTGCGGAGAGGGACAGTATACGAATGTCACGCTTTCCGAAAACGGCAGAGAGATCATCGTGAAGACGGACGTTACCACAACCACGAAAACGCTTACCGTGCGCGTTCCCTGCGAAAAGCTCCATTATTCGGGACTTTACCTCATTAACTTTGATTGGAAGCTTTCGGATCTGGAGAACAACTATGTTGAGGTCGTTTCACCGAACTCCTTCATGATGGTCAACCGCGACAAGGGCGCAAAAGGCACTGGGTATTCCACCTATGCCTTCTACGCTTACCTGGAAGCGGGCAAGAACAACGATATCACCGTCAATATTCTGAACGGTGCGTCGATTACCGCTTGCAACAAGGTGCGCTTCCGTTTCATCGAAACCGTCGCATCCTCGCTCAATACCGGCAACAACGTCGTGCGTGAGCTTCACGATACCAATTCGGCGGGTATTTCGGGCGCGAAGATCAACGTTCCGAAGGCGGGCAAATACGAGCTCGTCATCTTCGGCGGCTCGCCCGACCAGATCACGATGAGCATCAACGTAAACGGAAATGTGTCTACCCTGAAGGAAAGCCCGACCAATAATAAGTATTACTACGCGAACGGCTCCAAGCAGTACAAGAAAAACTATTTAGGGGGCTTGCTCGGCGACAAGCCGCACACGGGCACATCGGGCTTCTATTATATGAGTCTTGGCTCCTTTAACTTCCTTGCGGGAGAGAATAGCATCACGATTGCGGTTTCGGGCGGACGCTGGTGTCCCGTTTCGAAGATTGGTAATCCGCCGGTCTATATCTTCCTCGTGGCATCGAATGTCGAAACGCATACCTATACCGATTGGGTGCTCGAGACCTCACATACCTGCGAAAAGGGAAGTACGATGACGAGAACCTGCACCTGCTCTGCATGTAACGGTAAGGCAGAGACGGTCACGCTTCCCGCAAGCGGTCATGACTTTGACGTATGGCACGATGCATTCGGTGAATCCTGTGCTGTCGGCCACATCCGCTATCGCGTATGCCGTGACTGCGGTGCTACCGAGTACGAGAAAACCGATGCGGCACTGCACGACAGCGGCTCCTTCCTTGATACCGTGCTACCCGGCGATGCAAATCTGAAGACACCTGCCGACTGCTATCACGCTGCTGTATACTATAAGGTGTGTGCGCAGTGCGGCACACCCGAGCAAAGCATGACCTTTACGGTAGGAGAACCGCTCGGACACGATTTTTCGGGCGACGAAACCGTCAAGGACGGCACGGTCTACGCTACCTGTGTCAACGGCTGTGGAGAGATGTCTGCGCTTCTTTCGGTTCCGCATGCGGCAGTGCCCGACTTCTTTGTGGATATTTCGGACTTCAACGGTAAATTTACCGTTCCCGCCGACAAGATCTGGGAGAGCGGCTACTATTGGGTAACGCTCACGGGTACGACGGGTGCAAGCTCCGGCTACACGTATATGTACAACGAAACGGCGGCGCGTGTGCTTCTCGGAGAGAATGCTACCGCTTCCGAGGTTACGGCGTATGCGAAGCTGATCGCCTCGAAAAACCGCGACCTTGAGGGGAAGGATGAAAGCGGCAATGTGATCGCTGGCTCGTCCGACGGATATCTGTACTCTGTGTACCTTGTAGCAGGCATGGATAACGTGGTCACCTATGGTGGTAAAACCGCAACCCGTGCACGCTTCTCCTTTGCCTCTCCCGCCGATGCGGACGACATTTGGCTGACAAGCGGCAAGAATCAGCTTACAACCAATGAAATCGGTGCCTTCAAGGACGGTTTCTTCTATCAGCTTCGTCAGGGAAGCGTTCTTGAGTACGTGAAGACGATCAAAATCACGACCGACGGATATTACGTTATCAGCGCAAATATTTTCTCGACCGCCGATACGGGAAGCATTTGCTTCACCTTTACCGAGAAGGGCGGAGAGATATATTCTTCTACCATATCCGGCGGTGCTATTAAAAAGGCGATCGGAGACAGGACTCTGTATAACGGTGCATCTGAGGCTGTGTATTTTGCACCGAATCTCGCCGTCGTGTATCTCCCTCAGGGCGAATATACCTTTACGCTTTCGCAGAAAGACATTTCCGCCATGATGATCGGCGCGATCCTTGTATCCGAGCTTGAGCATGTTTGCCGTCCCTACGTGTCGTACAACGTCGCTCCGACCTGTACTACCGATGGCCTTACGGGTGAGGGCTGCCCGATCTGTGCCAAGGGCACGACCGTTGTTCCCGCAACCGGACATAAGGAAGGCGGC
>JAZLAP010000151.1:0-5982 GCA_045613265.1 Eubacteriales bacterium
TCATATTGCAGGGTAAAGGCAACGATGTCAAAATTTTTGACGGCATCACCACTCTCGGTTGCGGTCAGAGGAAGACCGTACGTCTCCATTTCCTTTACCATATCCGTCCACGGTGCATACACGCGCTCGCACCAAACGGCAGGCATCGCATTCAGAGCGTGATAAAGAATGCGCATACCGAGGTTCGACATACCGATTTCATACGTATCGGGAAAGCAAAAGGCGAAACGGACACGCACTTCCGCTTTTTCCTTGATGATGGCATTAAATTCACCGCCCATATAGCGGCCGGGCTTTTGTACCGACCGCAGAATACCGGGCATTTTTGAGATTTCGTTCATGTGTTACTCTTTCATCAGAAGTTTCGTTGTAAAAAATACGGGTAAAAACCAGAACAGCTGATAAAAAGCGATCATGGCTGATGAGAGCCATTCGACTTTTCCGAAGATCAGCAGAGTTGTCAGCAGAAGCGCGCCGCCCAACGCAGAAACAACCTTCAGCAACGTCTCATGCTGTACGATACGTGCATAACGAATGCAGCGAAGCAGGACGCCGACCAGCGCAGAAGCAGATGCCGTCGTCACGATTCCGCTGTTGAGACGGGGGCGCTTGTCCTCGGTCAGGGTTTCGATCCGCTTCGGCACAACACGTACGGGAAGCGTACCCACGATACTCACCCTTTGGAGAAGTTGATCGGTGACACAGGGATCAAACGTACGGATAAGCACAGTCAAGCCCTCATGTGTCAACTTTTTGATAATGTCCTCGAATTTCTTTTCGGGCAGATACCGCAGATAGAAGCGGGCAGATACCGTTCCGTTTTCAGCAGCATACAAAACGGAAACGTTTCCGTCCGATTGACGACGGATATCCTCAGCATCATAGAAAAGCGCAACGTGATGCTTTTCCATAAACGCCGCGTTGCCTACGAGGAAGGTATTGCCATCAAGCCGTGCCTCAATGCCGTCCGGCTCAGTGTGGCGAACGGCAACCTCCTCCACCGTAAAGGACGACTGACCTGTAGTGCCAAAGACGTTATACAAAGGCCCACCGACCTTCTTGAACAGCTCCGATACCTGACAGAGCACACGGTCAAGACGATTGTCGCCAAAAAGCTTAATTCCCTTTACTTTAATGTTGCGAGGCGGGAAAAGATCGGTATCTTCAATGACAAAAACGTCGCTTTTTGCATATTCATTTGCAGAATATTCGCCCACGACCGCCGAATCGGCAAGAACGGATTTTTTCACAACCTCATAAAAAGGATACCGCCGCACAAAGATGGCAGAAACGGGAAGAATTGCGGAAAAGAAGACAAAAAATATGTAGAAGCTAAAGAATATGTCGTCGTTCTTGGTAAGATAAGTATAGAAGAAAGCCCCAAGGGCACACACGACGGCAAACATAAGAAGGATCGCATCAGCGATTCCCGTATCGCGTTGACTCGTACGGGTAAAGAATCCCTCTACAAAACCAACACGCCGTGTTTCGGAAAGAAGCGCTTCGTCATTGTCCAGTATACCGTGCAATGCCTGAGTCTCCTCACGAAAATTTCCCAGAGATGCCGTCATGCCAACCGTTTTTCTGGCGGTAGACGAGACGACCTCAAAGGTCATATAATCGCCGTTCAGGCGCAAGAGATCGAACGCCGCTCCCACGACAAGATACAGCGCGGGGCAGAAGCTGAACATATGCACTTGATCGGAATTGACAAAATACAATGCAACGTCATATGCCACGGCAACAAAAGTAAGAAGCACAGCGCAGATCTCTGTCGTAAACTTCTTGTTGCGGAATGCACCGAGCCCACGCTTAAACTGCGGGATCGTCAAGCATACGATCAAAAGAAGGATCTGCAAATTCAAAAGTACAGGAAGTCCGCGAATGCCGAAATCGTCGTCAAACGCCGGCAGCTTCCATCCAAAAAGAAACGCGTTCTCGGTTACAAGCAATACGGTGCTGAGGAAAGAAACGAGAATAAGCTTCAACGTTTCAAGGCGGATACGACGACGGTATCCCTTGACGATATCGGAATTCTGATTGTACGAAATATACTCTCTGCCGATATCTCCCGTTGCCATTTCCTCATCCATCGTTTTATCGCTGATAACGTAATCGTCGGCGTTGAAGGGCTCCCGATCTGCAACCTCTTCGGGGATCTCCATATCCGCATCCTCTTCTTCGGTCACACTTTCATGCACTACGGGAAAATCCGCCAAGGAAAGCGGCGACGTGTCGGATGTCCCACTCTCACTTTCAAATATGGATTCGTTTTCCGGCTCGACAAGGATCAGGGACTCGGGTGGCTCAACGGTAGATAACGAGGACGTATCCGGCGTTTCCTCGACCGTCGACTCATCCGCATAAGAAGCGCCTTCGTCAATGGCTCGGCTCGCCTCCCCACCGTTCTCATAAACGCAGTCAGTATTGTCCGCATCCCCGGTTTTGCCATCCTCGATGGCGTCACTCACCGTCTCGGATGCTTCCTCGGCAACCGACACTTCCTCGGCAACCGATGCTTCCTCGGCAACCGATGCTTCTTCGGCAACCGATGCTTCTGTATTTTCGGAAAAAGACCGTGCATCTTCCTGCGACCTCGGTTCCGATGACGCAAGCGTTTTCTCCGCCACATGCGAAGAATCGGACGCAGACGGTTCTTCAAGCAACTCATCGGTAACATCGGTGGGAGTATCCAATATCCCGTAACGATATTCTTCGCGAATACGCTTTAACAGGGCGAGATTTTCATCAAGCTCGCTCTCTTGCTTCGCCTCGCGGCGACTGCGCGACGCCGGTGTCGGCTCGGACAGTGCGACCGTCTCGCGGTGAAACAGCGAGCTGTCCACGGGAATTTCGCGTGCATTCTCGGCATCGTCCGCGTGTCCGTGCGCATTTCTTGCAAGATCGATCGCCGCCAGCTTTTCCCTCGCCGCCTGCCTGCGTCGCTCAAAGGCTTCGGCAGACATATCCTTCTGTTCGGATATGACCGCATCCGCTTCCGTCGCAATCACCGCTTCCGCAGAAAGGATTTCTCTATCGGAAAGCGCCTCAACATCGAACATTTCCTCTTCGGCAGGAGCTTCCTCTTCAGTAGGAGCTTCCTCTTCAGCAAAGTCATCGTCTTCGCAGACCGCATCATCCTCCAAGAGCAGCGTCTCCGCATCCGCGAATGCATCAAAGGTGTTGGTCTCATTCGCCGTATCGACATCTTCGGCATCGGACTCACGGGGCTGTTTCTCTTTTACATCCGACGCGGGAGCAATATCAAAGCTTGCGCGAAGCTTATCCAGCATGCTCCGTATCGCATCGGGATGCAGATCGGACGAAGAATTTTCACCGATCGTTTGATCGACCGATGGCATTTCATCCTTTTTCATAGCGACCTCCCATTTATTTGGTGTTCGGCAAACGTCTCTGATGGGCAGCCTCGAACAACAACACCGCAGCAGCAGCAGAAACATTCAAGGAATTGAGCCTGCCATACATAGGGATAGAGATAACAAAATCGGCATTTTCCTTCAAAAGACGGCGAATACCGTTTCCTTCGTTGCCGAGAATCAAGGCAACCCTACCGCGAAGATCGGTCTCGTAATAGGGGGTACCGTCCATATCAGCAGCGTAAATCCAGAAGCCACGTTCCTTCAGCTCTTCTACCGTTGCATTCAAATTGGAAACTCGCGCGATTTTTACATGCTCAATAGCTCCCGCAGAGGATTTGGCAACGACGGCGGTCAAGCCTGAGGCACGGCGCTTTGGTATCACAATACCATGTGCCCCCGCGCATTCCGCACTGCGGATAATAGCTCCGAGATTGTGCGGATCGGCAATCTCATCGGCGATGATGATAAACGGTTCCTCACCGCGCGCCTCCGCATCCTGTATCATATCATCTATCGAGCAGTAGTCACGTTCGGCAGCAACGGCGACGATCCCCTGATGCCGCATTCCACCCGTCATATCGTCAAGCTTCTTTTTATCCACTTCCAATACAGGGATTTTGCGTTCAATCGCCTCAGCGACAAGGAGAGTAATAGAACCGTCACGTTCACCGCGCGCTGTAAAAATCTTATCAATGTCTCTGCCACCTGCCAATAATTCGCGTACAGCGTTTCGTCCGGCAACGATATTCTCGTCGATTTCATCCTGAGAAGGCATGACGGACGGCTTACGGAACGGCCTCGATGAACTCGTATTTTTTTTGTTTTTCTTTTCCACGGCTACGTACCACCTAAGAATAAATATAAGTATACAAATATATTATAACACAGTTGAAAACGGAAAGCAATACGGGGAACGAAATTTCCGAATGAAATTTCAAAAAAGAAAAAAGACGCAGTTCTGCGTCTTTTTTCTTTCGAGATCAGTTGTTCTCGCGTCTTGCGGCATAGCAAGCACTGCAGTAAACAGCCTTACCCTCGGTAGGATTGAAGGGCACTTTGCATTCTGCGCCACAATCGGCACAAACCGCATCGAACATCTCTCTCTGTCCTTTTGCAGCGGTCTTTCTTGCAGCACGGCACTCTTTGCACTTCTTGGGCTCGTTCTGGAAGCCCTTCTCTGCATAGAATTCCTGCTCACCGGCAGTGAACACGAACTCTGCGCCGCACTCTTTGCACTTCAAAGTCTTGTCCTGGTACATCTGATTTTCCCTCTCTTAGATAGGTATAATATTTTGCCCTTGGACGGATTTCCACCGACACCTTTGATAACAACGCTCTCTCTTAAGCTACCCGGGCATATAAAACTCCGTTACCGGAGCAATAAACGTATTTTAGTAAAAAGCCTGTGCGACGCATTCCGCACCGACTTCAAGGGCCTCGCCAAAACGGCGGCAATCTCCTCGGTATCAAGACCGTCCACGTAACACAAAAATACCGAATACTCAAACTCCGAAAGAATGGAACGAACACGAGACCGAAGCTCTTCCACCTCTTCCTTGCCGATCAGCTGACATTCGGGGTTTGCATCGACCTCGGAATCTCCAAAATCCCCTTGCTCCCGAAGCTCGTCAAGCGAGCAAACGGCAACCGCCAGGCGACGCCGCGAACGCGAGACCAGCGCGTTTCTGACGCAGATCTTGGCATACAGTCCAAACGTAACCTCGTCCTGCTCGGTTCTGTAGGATTTGACGGCATGATACAAGGCAAGCCTTGCCTCTTGCAAAAGCTCGTCACGGCTAAAGCCGACACAGGAATCCGCAATAGCGGAAACCAAGGACGAAAGAAGCGGCTGAAAGCGGTCGCAAAGCAAAGAAAACGCCGGTTCATCTCCGCTCTTTACGCGCAAAAGAAGCTCGTTTACTGCCAACTCTTCCATCAAAGATCTCCCACAAAAGCCACTACGACTTTTACATTATCATTATTATAACCTTTTCCCTATGGATTTGTCAATAGTTTTTTTAAAAATATTTACAAATTTTTTATTTTTTCGGTTTTATTTTTCGACTTTTTTACAAAAAAGACCAAAAACGCAGGCAATTAAACGAAATCGCATCCGACAGCCCTATACGCAGTCAGGAATTTTTCTTTTCCAAAAAGAGAAAGGAGCAGAGACCTTCGCGGCGATGCCGCAGTCTATGCCCCTCAATCCATTGTATGCAATCCTGCTTCTCGTTTATCGCGTGATTTTGACCGAAAGCATTTCGATATGCTCGCTGTCGCAACCGATTCCGATATCAAAGCTTCCCGGCTCTACAATATATTCCTTTTCGGGATAATAGCCAAGCGATGCTTTTCCCACCGTAAAGGTAACCGTTTTCTCCTCGCCGGGCGCAAGCGTGATCTTATCAAAGCCCTTCAGCTCAACGTCGGGGCGCGTTTTCCTTGCCGCCACATCACGCACGTATAGCTGAACCACCTCGGTTCCTTCGCGTTTTCCGGTATTCTTTAGGGTTGCAGACAGAGAAAACGCCTTTCCGTTTTCCAAATCGGCAAGCGGAAGCTCCTTTACGTCGACCGTGGGCTTCCCGTACGTGAATGTCGT
>JAZLAP010000152.1:0-4282 GCA_045613265.1 Eubacteriales bacterium
TCTACAAAGCGGGCGGTCTCGAAACGCCGGGGCAAGGTATCGCCTTCTCGATGCCCGTCCATCGCGCCGTGGGCATCACGCCGCACGAAAAGAGCGAAAAGTCAGAGAAAAAGGATTGATTCGGCTAAAGATGCTATATCATTAAATTATCGGTTTTTACGAAATCCTAAGTACAAAACTCCCTCAAATTTGTAGGGACCGGCGTCCTCGACGGTCCGTTTACGGAGCGAAATGCAACAAAATGTATTTTGCTTTCACGAAGAAAAAATCTTTTTGTCTATATTATGCAAAATTTGAACTTTTTACTTTGGTTGTGCGGACCGTCGAGAACGCCGGTCCCTACAGGTAATGCGGTAATTTCGACATCGAGAGCCATAAAAAACAACACTTCACATTAAAAATGAAGTGTTGTTTTTTGTATCTACACAAATTAAGTGAAAACCTTCATACGGTAGCCCCGTGTTTTTCATTTTCATATCTCCGCCGTTTTAATATACTGCTCCCTTTTTCAGATATCAGATTTTTATTACAATATGCTTCTTCCCGATCTTTTCACAATACGTAATAACCGATTTAGCCCCACGTGATGTACCGTCCCGGAACGCAATGACAATGTCTGCATATTCGACAATCTGTCGGTTGCGAACAACCGGTGCGCCTCGAGCAAACTTTTCGTATTCAGGCAAAAACTCCGTAAGCTTCATTCCCCTTTTGTAACGCATATTCTCTCGCCAGCGTATCAACACCTCTCGCCCCACCGGAAACAATTTCACCGATTTCTTCCGGAAGAAATTTTTCAATATCCAGATTGCCCACATTTCTTGAACCAACAATTCCAACCCTCATAATAGCCTCCGTAAACATATTTTAGATACATTTTGAATATACAAACAACATTATAACACAAAATGAATATAAAATAAATACAAAATGAAATATTTTGAGGTTTTTATGAAAAGTTTATCTATTCGCATTGATGAAACGATGTTGCATAAGCTCCACGTTATATCCGACTACGAAGGCAGAAGTGCAAACAGTGAAATTTTGATTCTGATCCGCAACGAGATCGAACGCTACGAAGCCAAGCACGGCGAGATCCCCGTCGGAAAGAAATAAATCTCGGAACAAACGTTCGCGGAAGAATCCGATCGAAATCATTTGATCGCATATAAAAGCACTTGCGATAGCGAAAAGGATCCCCCCTTAAAACTTTAAGGGGGGATCCTTTTCAAGGTCATCTGATTCGTTTTTAAAGCTTTTCCATCAAGCGTCGGAATCTGCGACTTCCGCCATAAGAGAAATACGCCAGCATGAGAGCCGTTGCACCGCCAAAGAGGATCGTAACGGCAATAAGATACACGACTCCCAAGCCGAGAAGACCGCAAACGATCGACAGCGCAAACAAAATCATGGATAATACCATACCGCCCATCATGGCAACAAACACACTCGCGCTCTGCTTCACGGCGGCAACAACGGTGATCCAGTTAAATTTGGGAAGGAGCAGGTTGACGAAGAGTCCGAATGCCGCAAAGAAGAGGGTAACTGCCACCGTTGAAAGCAGGATCAACACGAGCAGAAGCGGCGGAACGCCGATCGCAAGCGAGGCAACAACGGCAACCAACAGATTCATCGGCAACGTGATCAGAACCTGAGACAGCATTTTCCCGCGCAGGATCACCGACGGCGATGCGGGAAGCGACAAAAGCAGGGGCAGCGTCTTGGCTTCCAGCGAGATCATGGAAGCCGTAATGAGATTATAACCCGCAATAAAGAAGACGACACCCGCAATGACGGGGGCGATCATCATCTCGATCGCGCCCATCGGCAGAGCCTCCTCCTCAAGCGAAAGGAGCATTGAGGCAACCTCCTTGATCTCACCCGCCTTCAGAACGATGAAGAAGGAAAGCAATATCGAAAAAATAACTCCCATCGCACCGTTCAGAACGTACGCCGAGGAAGAAAAGAACATGCGAACATCCTTGAAAGCAAAGGCAAACGTCGGTGAACGGCGTTTTTCCTTACGCTCCACGTACATTGCACGTTTTTTGATGTCGGGCGCGGATACGATGCGCGTGAAATTGCGCGAAAGAACGTATACCAGCAGCACCGTCAATGCCGCCGTAACAAAAACAAAGCACAGGAGCGCGAAAATATGCGGCTCGGACACCGTCGCACCGATATAATAAAGCGGTGTCGTGCGAAGCGATGCGATCAGATCCGAGAGAATCTTGAGCAACGCCTCGTCGGTAAGCTCGCCGCCGCCCGCGTCCATGCCCACGCCGAAGACGAAACGGAAATAGAAAGCGAAGAATACAAGAACGGCAATTACCGAAAGCAAAATGCTGACGAGATTCTTTTGGCGAAGCCGTGCCGCGATCGCCGCAACGATAAAAGCAACCCCCGACGAAAACGCAAGCGAAAGCAGCGTAACGACAAGCGTCATCGGAATACATAGGATCAGCGTAACGGCAGAGATCTCAACGATCCCCAGAACGCCAAGCAGTATGTAAACGATATAAAAGGGCAAAAGCACGAGAAGCGTATACAACAGTGAGGATACGCCGAGTGCCAAAAGACGCGAAAGCAAAATATCGCGCGGCTTTATCGGAAGCGACAGCAGCATTTCGTTATCCTTCGCTTCGAACAGTGCCGCCTTGGCAGGCATAACGCTACCAAATATACCAAATAAAAAGGCGAAGGAAAAAGCCATGCCGAAATAAAGGAATCCGCCATCCAGAGGCAAAGCGAGTGCGCCGATGCTGAAGGCCGACGTGCCGAACAGAAAGGCTAACATGAGAAAGGCGAACACGTACAAAACCGAAAGACCTACGGTTGCCGCGACACCGCGCGCCTTTTTACCGTCCTTTCGTCCCACCTGCAAATACATCGAGAGGATCCCGCGAAAACGGATCCAAAAGAGCGATTTAAGCATGGCTTTCCTCTCCCATCTCAAGGAACGCCTGCTCGAGAGAGGCATCGCGCGTCATTTCCTCCATGCTGCCGCTGTAAAGAAGCTTGCCTTTTTTAATGACGGCGATCTTATCGCAAAGCTTTTCCGCCACGTCAAGCACGTGCGTTGAGAAAAAGATCGCACTGCCCTCGTCGCAAAGCTCGCGCATCGACGCCTTGACGGCGTGTGCCGCCATCGGATCAAGCCCTACGAACGGTTCATCCATGATAAGCAGACGCGGCTTATGCAGAAGAGCGGCGATGATCGCAAGCTTCTGTTTCATGCCGTGCGAATAAGAACCGATCTGCGTTGCAAGATCTGCGGTAAGTCCGAAGCGCTCGGCATAGGTATGGATGCGCTCCTTCCGCACGTCGGCGGAAACACCGTACACGTCGGCAATAAAGTTCAAAAAGCGGATACCCGTCATAAAATCGTAAAGGTCGGGGTTGTCGGGAATATACGCCATATTCTGCTTTGCGGCGGTCGGATCGTCAAGGATCGATACCCCGTTCACCGTGATTTTGCCGGCATCGGGAGCAAGGATGCCGGTCACGCAACGGAGTGTCGTGGTTTTGCCGGCACCGTTATGTCCGATGAATCCGTAGATCTCACCGGGAGCAATATGCAGCGAAAGATCATCAACCGCCTTTTTGTCTCCAAAGGAGCGGGACAGGTTCTCAATATAAAGCATCTCTATGCTTCCTTTCATTTTAATTCGTGCATGTTCGTCAATTTACTAAAATGTATGTTCAACCAAAAATCAAACCGATCAGCATTCTCTGCCAAAGGCTTCGAGCATGAGGTCGACGCCCTCGTTCTCCTCGACTACCCACGGAATGCTGTATTCCCCTTGAAACAGGATCAGATTTCTGCCGCGCACGTCCTTCACCCATTTTGCGCCGTGGGCAAGATGAAGCGTTGACGGATCAAGCTCGCGGTTACCGATCCAACGCACGGTATCGTAAGCGAGAGGGCTTTTACGGAAGGTCACGCCGTACTCGCTTTGCATGCGGAATTCAAGGACGTCGAATTGCAGAACGCCGACAACGCCGACGATCACTCGCTCCATACCCGCGAACGGCTCGAAGAACATTTGAATCGCACCCTCCTGTGCGATCTGTGTCATACCCTTGGCAAACTGCTTGCGCTTCATCGAGTCCATCTGCTCGACAAGGCAGAAATGCTCGGGTGCAAAGGTGGGAATGCCGCGGAAGGTCACGCGTGCATCGCATGCACAGACGGTATCACCGATCGAGAAAATGCCGGGATCGAATACGCCGATAATATCGCCGGCGAACGCCTCGGAGACCACCGACCGTTCCTCCGCCA
>JAZLAP010000153.1:0-4849 GCA_045613265.1 Eubacteriales bacterium
TACGAAGGAATATAGGATATTCCGAGCAAATTTCTCTGATGTATACGGTGATTTCTGCCGACTGAAACCTTGCGGGTTCGGCTCTCTTCGGCTATACCGCTGCGCGGACCGTTGAACCAAAATCCATGTGTTTACTCTTTGGTTTTTGTCTTTGCATCATGCTTTCTCGTCTGCTCATGCGCTCCGAGACGCGAGTGCGTTTATACCCTATCCACGTGCACGACGGCGTAAAAATGCGGATCGGCTTCGTGGATCGCATCGGCGACGGCGCGCTTTACGTCGGCATCCGAGCATTTGTATTCAAAGGGCACCGTCACGTCAAACAAGAGATTCGTGTGCGTTTTTCCGCGCACGACGCGAAAATCGTGCATACCGAAGCTCGACTCGATCGCACGCAAGCGTTCAAGCGTTGCGGCATGCAGCTGTGCCGTGTCGGCATCGGTGGAAATGGGATCGGTGTGGATCGTGCAAACCGCGCCCGTTTCCGCAAAAATGCGCATTTCAATATTGTCGATCACGTCATGCACGTCAAACATATTCTGCCTGCCGTCCACCTCGGCGTGAAGCGACACGACCGCGTTGCCGGGGCCGTAGTGATGGAAAACGACGTCGTGAATACCGATCACGTCGGGATAGCTGCGGACAATGTCGGTCACGGCGCGCACCTCCTCCTCGGTGGGTGCTTCACCGAGAATACGGTTCTTCGCCTCATTCAGAATGCGCAATCCGGCAATCAGGATCAGCACCGACACAAGAAGCCCCATCGCGCCGTCAATATAGGGAGTAAAGGCGGCATCGGGAAGAAGATAGGCGAGCAAAGCACCAACGAGAACGGCAAGGGTTGACACGGAATCCGAAAGGCTGTCAACGCCGGTCGCACGCATGACCGAGGAATCGATTCGTTTGCCAACCCTGAAATTAAAAAGTCCGAGCCAGAGCTTTGCGAGGATCGCCGCGCCCAGCAGGATCAATGTCACAGGCTTTACCGTCGTCGTACCGGTGGGGGCGATGAGTCCGCGCACCGAGCTTAAAAGAAGCTCAAAGCCAACGACAATGACGATCATACCGACGAGCATCGAGGTCACGTATTCGATGCGTGCATGCCCGTGCGGATGGTCACGGTCAGCGGGCTTTGCCGAAATCTTGAAGGAGATAAAGGAGATCACCGACGAGCCGGCATCCGACAGGTTATTGACCGCATCGGCAACCACCGACAGAGAGGTTGCAAGAATACCCACGCATATTTTCAGCCCCGCAAGCAAAAGGTTAACAACAACGCCAACCACCGAAACCATCGTTCCGTAGGCGGTGCGAACGCTCTTGCTTTCGGTATCCTTATAATTTTTGACAAAAAGCCTTACAAGCAAATCCGTCATTGAAATACCTCTTAATTCGTAAATGATAGTTTACATTTTACAACAAAACGCTTCAAACCGTAATACCGTATAAATGCTTTAATATCTCGTATACGCCGTCCTCCTCCGCCGTGGAGCGATAGGAAGCATATCGGTCGAGTGCGCGCGGCGCGTGACCGATGAGGGCACAACGGGCGGCGTAGGACAGCATACCCTCGTCGTTCATGCTGTCACCGACGGCGACCGTATTCTCGTGGCGCACGCCGCAATGCTCCACGAGATAGCGCATGGGGTACGCCTTGTACGTAGTATCGAAGCCGAAGGGCGCGCCCTCGGTGTAGGCGGAAAAAGGGATCGTGCAGAAGCCGGGTGTCGGGAAGTCAGCGGGAAGCGTGGGTGTCAGAAAGCAGAATTTGACGACGCGGTCAATATAGGGCGAGGCAAGGAAATCCTCCATTCCGTCTTCGGGGATATACAGATTACCTCTCGTCGGCGCGCAGAGAAATTTTGCGGAATAATCCTCGCCCTCGACCACGATCGCGATCTTATGGCGGACGGCGGCGCGCAGTACCGTTTTGGCGTTCTCGACGGGCATTTTATGAGAATAGATCACCTGTCCGTGATAGGAGAGGTAGGCACCGCCGCAGCAAAGACCGTCAAATGCAACCGCCTGAAGCACCCAATCGGGGACGTGACCGCGGCTTCGCCCCGTGTTGAGAATTACCTCGTGCCCCATTTCGCGGACGGCACGAAGGGCGGCACAGTTCCTTTCCGAAATTTTGCCGTTAAAGGAAAGCGTGCCGTCAAGGTCGAAAAATATATGATCCATAGGATTCCTTTCCGAAATCGACAGGGCTACCGCGTGGCAGCCCTGCATTTTGCTTTAGTTTTTCGGAAGCAGCTTTTCCATGCCGCCCATGTAGGGACGGAGCGCCGTCGGGATCTTCACCGATCCGTCTGCCTCCAGGTTGTTTTCGAGGAAGGCGATCAGCATACGCGGCGGTGCCACAACCGTGTTGTTCAGCGTGTGGGCAAGATACTTGCCGCCCTCACCGTTCACGCGGATACGGAGACGGCGCGCCTGCGCTTCACCGAGGTTCGAGCAGGAGCCGACCTCGAAATATTTCTTCTGACGCGGCGACCACGCCTCAACGTCGCAGGACTTCACCTTCAGGTCGGCAAGGTCACCCGAGCAGCATTCGAGCGTGCGGACGGGAATGTCGAGGCTGCGGAAGAGATCGACCGTGTTCTGCCACAGCTTGTCATACCACATGGGCGACTCCTCGGGCTTGCAGACGACGATCATCTCCTGCTTTTCAAACTGGTGGATGCGGTAAACGCCGCGCTCCTCGATGCCGTGCGCGCCCTTCTCCTTGCGGAAGCAGGGTGAGTAGCTGGTCAGCGTGTAGGGCAGCTCCTTTTCGGGCAGGATCTGGTCGATGAATTTACCGATCATGGAATGCTCGCTCGTACCGATCAGGTAAAGGTCCTCGCCCTCGATCTTGTACATCATGGCATCCATCTCGGCAAAGCTCATAACGCCTGTCACAACGTCGCTGCGGATCATGAAGGGCGGTACGCAGTAGGTAAAGCCGCGCTCGATCATGAAGTCGCGTGCGTAGGAGATGACCGCGCTGTGAAGGCGCGCAATGTCGCCCATCAGATAGTAGAAGCCGTTGCCCGCCACGCGGCGTGCCGATTCAAGGTCAATGCCGGCAAAGCGCTCCATGATGTCGGTGTGGTAGGGGATCTCAAAGTCGGGCACGACAGGCTCGCCGTAGCGCTGGATCTCCACGTTCTCGGAGTCATCCTTACCGATCGGTACCGAGGGATCGATGATGTTCGGGATCGTCATCATGATGGTCTTTATGCGCTCCTCAAGCTCGGCACAGCGCGTCTCAAGCTCGGCAAGACGGTCGGCGTTTGCCGTGACCTCACGCTTTACCGCCTCTGCCTCGTCGCGCTTGCCCTGCGCCATAAGCGCACCGATCGACTTCGAAAGACGGTTGCGGCTCGCACGAAGATCGTCGGCTTCCTTTTTGAGTGCGCGGTTTTCGCTGTCAAGCGTCAGAACCTCGTCCACAAGCGGAAGCTTGTGGTGCTGGAACTTGTTTTCCATGTTCTTTTTGACAACGTCGGGATTTTCTCTGACAAATTTAATATCGAGCATTTTGTAAACCTCACTTTACATTTTTAAAGCTATTTAAAAATTGGGATCTCCTTCCCGGGAAAACGATGATCCATTGCCAAACCCGTAGGGCGGGGGCTTCTGTCGCCGCGAAACGCCGCAACGGTTTTCCTCAAACCGTAGGGGCGATTCACGAATCGCCCGCGGGTCATTCGTGAATGACCCCTACGAGATTACAACGGTTTTTACCGTAGGGCGGGGGCTTGCTCCCGCCGTTTTGCATAAGTGTCGTCCGCGACGTCCCGCAAAACAAACAAAAAAGCCTATTCTCCCCGCCTAAGTATGGGACGAATAGACTCCGTGGTGCCACCCAAATTGCCGCAAAGCGACCGCTTTTTGATCCTGTAAGGGGAATCGCCCCACGGCTTTCACCGTGCGCTCGGGAAGTGGAAGGGACAGACGCACCGCACGGCTTGCACCGACCGCCGTTTCTCTTGTGGCACTGCATCGCAGAGCCGCGGAAGCCTTCTTCCCCGTTTCCGTCGTAACGCATTTGCTTATCTACCATTTATTATATACCACTCGCGCCGAAAATGCAAGTGTTTTTGAAAATTTTTTTATTTCCGGAGAAATAGAGAGCGCCGAGGCGTGACCGAAGGCACGCCTCGCGTTTGTGGGGGGTATTCCCTTCCGCAGTGTTCAAGCGGCGGATATACGCCCCGCGGTTTTAAATTCTTGTATCAGCGAACGTCACCCACACCGTGGGAACACCGTCCACGTAGTGCCAGAAGCTACCTTCCGCGCAAGGCTGATTTTCGCTGTAATAGTATCGTGCGGCATCGGTAAGTTTTCCGTTACCGCCGCCGATCGTGATCTCGCTCCACGCCTCGGCATCCGCGCCGCCGTAGTAGACGCTCGTGAGGCTGGTGCAATAAGCGAACGCACCTTCACCGATGCTCGTCGCAGAATCGGGAATCTTCACGCTCGTGAGGCCGGTGCACCAGAGGAACGCCCTGTAACCGATGCTCGTGACGCTGTCGGGGATCACCACGCTCGTGAGGCTGGTGCAAGAGTAGAACGCACCTTCACCGATGCTCGTGACGCTGTCGGGGATCTCCACGCTCGTGAGGCTGTCGCAAAGGCAGAACGCCTCGTAACCGATGGTCGTGACGCTGTCGGGGATCTCCACACTCGTGAGGCTGTTGCAATCGTAGAACGCACGGTCACCGATGCTCGTCACGCTTTCGGGGATCGCAAAGCTCGTATCCGTCTTGCCGATCGCATATTGGATCAGCGTCGTTGCATCCTTGTTATACAGGTTGCCGTCAATCGAAGAGTAGTTCGGGTTGTTTGCATCCACCGTAAT
>JAZLAP010000154.1:0-2777 GCA_045613265.1 Eubacteriales bacterium
GTGACCGCTTGAAAGCTGTTGGCGTAGGATTTGAATCCGCCGCGGTTGTCGCGTTTTTGGATGAATTTGCCCGCCGCGCCCTCAAGCGCGCGACCTGCAAAGTAATAAACCACGATACGGAAGGGAACGGTGATCAACGTATTGATGGCGCGTGAGCCAAACGCTGCCGCCGGTGTCCAACCGTACATGAAAACAAAAATGGGCGACATCAGAAGGATGTCGATTACAACGCCGATGGCAGAGAAGCAGATCACCGTAGGCAAAAGGCGTGCGGGACGCTTGTAGAAAAAAATGCCCATAACCGCACCGAGAAGAAGCTTGCAGAGTGAGATCCACACGTTCGGGGGATAGCCGCTCACGAAAGAGCCGATCACATCGGCAACGAGATAACCTGCGGCACTGTAAAAGGGACCGAAATACTGCGCGACCAGTGCGATCGGCAGAAAACCGAGGTCAACGCGGTAGGCGGTGTCTACGGTCGCGGGCGGGATCGAGACGAAGCGGCAGAGAATGACCGAAAGCGCCACCATTGCGGCGGTGAAGGTGAGGCGGAAGAGAAGTGCGGATGCGGAGAGTGTGTTCTTTTTCATAAAATAAAAATACCTCCCATTACAGACTCGAGCCTTACATGAGAAGTACTTCTTATGTAACAGCGGGATGCGAAAACCACACCGCAACACTCGGTTTTCGTCCTTCGGGCAAACTCCCCGTCCCGAAGGCACTTCACGCATGGTTTTCTACTCTGTATTGATTTTTATACGCACATTATAGCACTCTTTGGCGGAAAATGCAACAGGTAAATGAAAAAAATATCAATTTTTTTTCGAAGAATGGTATAACGGTATAATGTTTGGAAAAACGGAAATAATGGCATAGAATACCGTTTTCAGGAGGAGTCTATGCCACTGTTTCGCCGCTTAAAGGGAAAAATCGTTGTTTTCGGGGACTCGCTTGCCCGCGGTGTCGTTTACGATGAGGATCGCCGCCGTTACCGCATCTCGGATTCTGCCGCCGCAGCGCTGGTTGCCGATCGCGCAGGCGTTCCCGTGTTGAACCGCGCACGAATGGGTATGACGGTAAAGGATGGATTTTTGGCGGTCGGGAAGGATCTCGAAAACGGCATCGTCAAGGCTGGCGACACGGTGTTTCTGGAATTTGGCGGCAACGATGCGGATTTTGATTGGAACGCCATCAGCCGTAACCCCGATGCCGTGCATGCTCCGCGCGTTCCGCTTTCTGAATACGAAAACACTTTGACTGACACCGTGCGCCTTTTGCGCAGAAACGGTGTTGTGCCTGTGATGACAACGCTTCCGCCCGTGCTCGCCGAGCGGTATTTTGCTTTTTTCTCGGATAGGGGACTTTCGCGGGAAAATATTTTGCACTGGCTTGGCGACGTTAATAAAATCTATCGTTTCCACGAGCGCTATTCGCTGATCGCAACCCGTGTGGCACGTCGGCTCTCCTGTTTTTTGTTCGATCTCCGATCGGCGTTTCTCGATATGTGGGATGCAGGAGCGTATTTCTGCATCGACGGCATTCATCCGAACGATGCGGGACAACGGCTGATGTTTGAATCGATCGGAAGGAGCATGCATTGCGTATGACGGAGGTAAAGGTATGCGGACTTCGTTTTCTTTCGTCGCCGTCGCCCGAAAAGGCGGCAGAGCTTTTCACGGAACGTCTGCCGCATGGTGCCGCGGTATTTACGCCAAACGCCGAGATTATGCACAAGGCACTCCGAAACCGTATTTTTTACAATAAGCTCGCCGCCGCCGATTTTCTTTTGCCCGACGGGCAGGGGATCGCGGTTGCCGCCCGTCTGCATGGAAAGCGCATCCGAAGGTCGCCGGGCGTTGACGTTGGCTTAGCCTTAATAAGGTCGGGGTGCCGCACGTATCTTTTCGGCGGCAGGGAAGGCGTTGCCGCACGCGCCGCCGAACGGTTGCAGGGCGAATTTTCCGAGGCGAGGATCGTCGGGTACCGTTCGGGGTATTACGGGGACACGGAAGAGAAGCAGATCGTTGCGGAGATCGTCAAGGCGAAGCCTGAGGTCGTTTTGGTTTGCCTCGGATCGCCGAGACAAGAGGAGTGGATTTTGCGAAACCGTCTTCGATTTCCCGAATCGGTATTGATCGGGCTTGGCGGCAGTATCGACGTTTACGCGGGCGACGTAAGGCGCGCACCGCGCCTTTTGCAAAATATGGGACTTGAATGGGCGTATCGTGTGTTCCGTGAACCGAAACGTCTGCCGCGCTTGGCTTCGTTACCGCTTTTTATCGCAGAAGCATACCTCTGTGCGGAGCGCGAGCGTTTTCGTCGGGGAATCCCGCCGCTTTTTCCGTCAAACTGTACGAAAATCAGGAAAAATACGCCTTTAAATGAAAAAAACGTAAGAATTTGATAAATTTTTCTCAATCCTCTTGCATATTCGAAAAAAATGTGATATAATTCATAGTCGGTAACAAAAAATATTTATATAAAACGGAGGATTTCCAAAAATGTCTGTAAAAGTTGCCATTAATGGTTTCGGCCGTATCGGTCGTCCCGCCTTCCGGCAGATGTTCGGCGCTGAAGGCTACGAGGTTGTTGCAATCAACGATCTTACCAGCCCCAAGATGCTCGCTCATCTTCTGAAGTACGACACCGCTCAGGGTAAGTACGCTCTCGCTGACACCGTTTCCGCTACCGACGACAGCATCACTGTTGACGGCAAGACCATCAAGATCTACGCTGAGAAGGACGCCGCTAACTGCCCCTGGGCTGCTCTCGATGTT
>JAZLAP010000155.1:0-2769 GCA_045613265.1 Eubacteriales bacterium
CTCTTTCCCTATACATTTACGGATCACAGCTCTCGAAAACTGAACGTAAGCTTGGTTTTATGCTCGGCAAAGGGTGCGAGGGCAACGTATGCCTTTTCCTTTGCGATGCTTGCGCCGCCGAGCGTCGTGGTGCGCGGCTCAAGTCCTACGACGTACTCGCTTTCGCCAAGCATTTTCCAGATGAGAAAATCGGGAAGGCTGTTACGCTCGTAGGTGATATACGCGCCGAATTCGCCGTTCTCGATGCCTGCGGTGGCAACGTCGCCCGTATGGAAAACGTCGATGCATTCCTCGGTTTTTCCGTGTATCGGTGCAGAGATCGCGGAAACCTCCTCGGGAACGCCAACAATGCGCGCCCCCTCGCGGACAAGCGGATACCCGAAGTTGCAATGATAGCAGAGTGCGATATGCTCGGTTTCAAAGCCTGCGTTCAAAACCACGTCCTCGACCGTAAATTCCTCTGCGAACAGCTTGGCGGTAACCGTTCTTTTTAAGATAAGGTTTTCACCGAACACAACGCTTTCGCGCATCTCACCCGAAACGCGCATCACGTATTCGTCGCCGATCCAATCGGCAAAAACCGAGACCTTTTCGGCAGGGATGTTGGCGATCCTGCCGTGAAGCCCGTGCTCACCGACGGGGCTGCCGATATTACGGAGACCGCAGGTGGTCAAAAGTCCACCGTAAAAGCCGCGAAGAAAGCCTTTGCCGTCCTTTTCGTAATAAGCGGATGCAGTGATCCCCGTTTTTGACAGCCACGCTACTGCGTTTTCTTTATAATATACAGTGGCAATATCCATGCAACGATCGGGTAACAGAGTCAGCCGCACCTTTCCCGTATTGATTTCGATCGCGCGTACACCTGCCGCTTTACCGTCAGAAAGCGTAAAGCTGCGCACACCGCCGATCTGCTCCACTGAACCAACATACCGCAATAGATCTTCTCGCCGCATATACATTCTCCCTTTGTTTTTCTACAAGTATACACCCTTTTCCGCAGCTTGTCAACCCCGAATGTACGAAGAATGGCAGAAGCTATTGCGCATATTAACAGAAAGCTCGTTTTTTCAATCGAATTTCGATCATAAAACGAAAATTCTCTTGCAATGCAATCGGATATGTGCTACAATAAAGTGAAATACAAATGGAAAGGCAATAGAAAGGCGATACCGATGCCAACGTACAGAGAAGAACATGACTCGATGGGAGTCGTGCTCGTGGAAAGTGACAGGCTGTGGGGGGCTCAGACCGAGCGCAGCCGCAACAATTTCAAAATTGGAAAAGAAAAAATGCCCGAGGAGATCGTTACGGCGTTCGGCATTTTGAAAAAGGCTGCCGCGCTTGCGAATGCTGCGCTTCTGCCAAAAAAAATGACGGAAGAAAAGCTTTCTGTTCTGACACAGGCAGCCGACGAGGTCATTGAGGGCAAACTGTTTAAAGAATTTCCGCTTTCGGTTTTCCAGACGGGAAGCGGCACGCAATCGAATATGAACGCAAACGAGGTGATCGCCAACCGCGCAAACACCCTTTGCGGCAAAAAGCTTTTGCACCCGAACGACGACGTCAATATGTCGCAATCCTCAAACGATACCTTCCCGACCGCCATGCATATTGCGGCAGTAACGACGATCGAAAACCGTTTGTTCCCTGCTTTGGATGCACTGACGCAAACCTTTGCAGAGCTGGAAGCAAAGTATAGCGACGTTGTCAAATGCGGCAGAACGCATCTGCAGGATGCAACGCCGATCCGCTTTTCACAGGAGATCAGCGGTTGGCGCACGATGCTCACGGTCGCACGCGACAATATACGGGCATCCGAAAGCGCGCTCTATCCGCTCGCGATCGGCGGTACAGCCGTTGGCACGGGCATTAACGCGCCGAAGGAATTCGGAAGTCTGACGGCTGCACACATTGCTCGCCTCACGGGATTTCCGTTCACATCCGAGGAAAACAAATTTCATGCCCTGACGGCGAAGGATGCACTCGTCTACTCACACGGTGCCATCAAGGCGCTTGCCGCCAATCTGATGAAAATCGCAAACGACGTTCGCTGGCTCGCCTCCGGACCGCGGCTTGGACTTTCCGAGATCACGATTCCCGAAAACGAACCCGGCTCATCGATCATGCCCGGCAAGGTCAATCCAACGCAATGCGAGGCGCTTACGATGGTGGCGGTACAGGTGATGGCAAACGACGTGGCGGTCGGTATGGCAGCGTCACAGGGCAATTTTGAGCTGAACGTATATATGCCCGTCCTGATCCATAACTACCTTTCATCGGTCAGACTTCTTGCGGATGCGATCGAATCCTTTCACCGTAACTGTGCCGTCGGCATTCGCCCGAACCGCGAGAAGATGCGTGAGAATCTGGAACGCTCGCTCATGACGGTAACAGCACTGAATCCGCACATCGGATACGAAAATGCCGCCAAGGTAGCCAAGCTTGCGCACGAAACAAACGTCACACTGCGCGAGGCAACCGTTTCGCTCGGATTTTTGACGGGTGAAGAATTTGACGAAATCTTTGATTTTGAAAAAATGATATGAGAGCTGAAACTATGAATATTGCTGAAGAATCGTTAAAAAAACACGCGGAGTGGGGCGGCAAAATTGAGGTCATCACCCGCGCTCCCATTGAAACGCGCGAGGATCTCTCGCTTGCCTACACGCCCGGCGTTGCAGCTTCCTGCCTTGCAATCAAGGACGACGAATCGAAATCCTACACGCTGACGCGCCGCCACAACATGGTCGCCGTCGTGACCGACGGCAC
>JAZLAP010000156.1:0-2929 GCA_045613265.1 Eubacteriales bacterium
CGGGACGCCTCGGCGTTCTCGATGCCTCGGAATGTCCGCCGACCTACGGCGTTCCGCCTACGCTCGTCGTCGGGCTGATCGCAGGCGGTGAGCCTGCACTCACACGCGCACAGGAAAACGTCGAGGACAGCGCCGACGCGGGTATTTCGGATCTGTCGGCACTCTCGCCAAATGAAAACGACGTCGTGGTCGGCATCAGTGCCGCAGGCGGCGCAAAATATGTCACGGGCGCGCTTGCCTATGCAAAAACGCTCGGCTGTACAACGGTCGGTATCACGTCGAACGCAGGCACGCCGCTTGCGACGGTCGCGGATATTCCGATCGTGACCGACACGGGTGCTGAGGTCGTGACCGGCTCGACACGTATGAAGGCGGGGACGGCTCAGAAGCTCGTCCTTAATATGCTTTCGACGGGCGCCATGGTAAAGCGCGGATACGTTTACGAAAACCTGATGATCAATCTGCGCCCGAGCAACGAAAAGCTCCGCCTCCGCATGATCCGCATCGTTTCGGATGTCAGGGGTGTATCGCTTTCCGAAGCCGAGCGTCTGCTCTCCGAAAATGATTTCAACATCCGACGCGCCATAGAAGCATAAAAATGAAAAACAAAGAGAAGATCCCATGGGATCTTCTCTTTGTTTTTCGTCGCTCTCGATCAATGTGTTTCCACAAAACGAACGTAAGGCGTAAGGTCAATTTTCGGGCGACAATCGAAGAGAATATAAGGCTCAACGAAACGACCGTCCTTCGTCTGTCTTTCCTTGCGGGAATTGACAAGCCCCTCAATGATCCTTTCCTGCGACACGTATGCCTCAATGGCAACGTCGATCTCCTTCTCTACCTCTGCGGAAACGGCAAGAATACGGTTTGCACGCACACCGCCCGTACGTCCTTTGACGAGCGAATCCTCGGGGTCAAAATCTGCCCAGACCGAATATTGCAGGGTAGACAGAATCTTGTGCGGTGTACCGTGATCAACGAGTGCCGCATCGCCTGCCTGTGGCACGTCAAAGCTTGCCATCAAATAGGTGGCAAGGTGATCGATGTGCTCGTGATAGTGATTGGGGATCATCACGCGAGTGACCTTCTTTTCGCGAAGAAAGCGAAGGATCACGGGCATGTCACCCGGCTTTCCGTCCGCCTTTTCCCAGCCAAGATGTCCGATCGCCGAAAAATCGGGGAAATTCATGCGGAGAATATGATCGGCGGGAATCCCCATACGGGCATAGCATTCGTCGGTCTCGCTTGCGCGAACGGATTCGATGGTTGCCTTTTCCTCGATCGTACTGTATCCCGCATCGCCGCGACAGAAAATCACGACGTAGACCTCAGCGCCGGCTTCCTTGGCGGCAAGCATAGCATAACCCGCACCGATCACGGCATCGTCGTCGTGAGGACTCATCACGGCAAGCACCTCTTTTTCGCACTTGCCGAAATCGGGGAAAATATCGCCGATTTCATGACTCACCTTACACGTGTCGGTGTTATAATATGTGTATTTCATGCTGCTTCACCTCTTTATCAGTAGCCGCTGCCGACCAGATGCTGAACACGGATGGGAAGCCGGTTCAGAACCTCAACACGCGGCCCGAACTTGCCAAGTGTCTTTTCAACGAGAATGTAGTCGAATTCGGGAATAATGACGTCATTCCACGTGCTGCCGAAGCCGCGTGCGGCAACGTCAAGCATCATAACGATCTGATTGCCGAGCGGCTGATCCGAATTGAGCGTGATCGCTCCATAGAATTCCTGACACTCGGTATATCCCGAGTTGTGCGTTCCCGTATAGGGCTTCAGCTGTGTCAGGTTGATCGGTCTTCCGACGCGAAGGCTTACCTCCTCCTGACGGCGTGCAAAGTAGTCCACAAGCGCCTGTTCCTGCAGTCTTGCGGGCAAATTCTTTTCAGAGACCTCAATGAAGGCATCGAGGCCGACGCGGTAAGCATCCTCAACAAAGCTCATCCAGTATTCCTGACTCTCATTCAGCGGCTTTCCGGGAGCCTGGCAGACGACACTGCAGCGCTGGCAGGCAGTGAGTCCGTCCATAGCGGGGCCAACGCCGAGGTGAACGTATTCACCGTCGCGAATGACGTGGTTCAGCGCCTTGCCGACGATGGAACGGTTATCCTCGCCGCTCGTCACCATAACGTCGATGCCGTGTTCCTCAACGCCAAGCTCGCTCGCAATGGCGTATCCCCACTGTGCGACCTGCGTTTGCAGCATACCGGGCTTCATAACGGCAAGCATGCCCTCGATCATCACGTCGGTAACCTTTGCCGCCTCGCGCGTCAAGGTCATTTCAATATCCGACTTTTCATACTTGACCTTATAGTAGATCTCCTGTCCGTCAAGCAGATTGCCCTTACCGACATATCCCTCAAACCATTCAAAAATAGCAAGCGGAAGCACGGCACGCGGCGTAAGCAAAGCAAGGCGTTTCGGCTTTCCTCCGCAAATATCCTCGATCACATCCTCCATGCGATCGGCTTCGACGGGATATTCCTCATCCGCCAGCTTCAACATCTCCACACGGCCGACACGGCATCCGCTTCGCGGCGAAAGCTGCTCGGCAACGTAGCATCCCTCAAGGCCGGCGAGGATCGCAAAGCCGTTCTTGCCGACGATACCCGATACGGGCTCGACAGAAATGTTGGTGTTACCGCCGAGGTACGGCACGTCGCCGTGGTAATGCTCGTCGGAATAGACAATACCTCCGTCAAATCCTGCGGCCTTCAATCTTTCGTAAACGAGCTTCTGACGGCGTTGGAATTCTTCCTTGCCGACTCTGAGCGTTTTGTCAATTTTGGGTGCCTTTGCAAGAATATCGGCAACGATATTTGCTTGCTGATTCCATTCCCGAATGTTAAACATGTTTTTTCCTCCGTTTTTTGAGCGCATTCTGAAAAAGCGCAAAATTGCAGGGTACACC
>JAZLAP010000157.1:0-5530 GCA_045613265.1 Eubacteriales bacterium
ACATATCAGGTGGCCGCGGGCAAAAGATACGGAATCACCATCGCCACGATGCCGAGCAACATGATCGCGCACATCACCGCTGCGCCGATACGCAAGCCGAGCTTCTTTTTTTCTGCCTTTGTCATCTTGTTTGCCATTTTATTTTCTCCTTGTATTTCGTCGGTATTATTTATTATCCTGGTTCGTAGGTATAGGGGGCGACACGTGAAAGCAACGCCGCCTCTGCGGGAAGGTCGCGCGATAGTGCCGAGACACGGGACAACCCAAGTGCCACGACATCGGATGCCTGCGGTACAAGCGTGGTATGCACACCCGTAAGAGCGCCGATAAGACGGTCGAGTCCCAAAAGCGAAGCACCGCCTCCGACAAGATAAATGCCGTTTTTAAACATGCTCTCCACGCGATTCAACGGCACACGCCGAAGCGCACCGCAAATATGTTCAACAAGAATCGTTACCGTTTCTTCAAACGCCGCCATCAGCTCTGTTGCGCTGACGGTAACGACCTGCTCGGCTCCGCTGTTCAAGCTCTCGCCGCTGACGTTCACACTCATATCCTCGCCATCGGTCCAGGCGGTTCCGATCCGCTTCTTCAGCTGCTCTGCGGCAGAGGGAGTGATGCGAATCCCTTTCTCGCGCGCCATGAAATCCAAAATTCCGCGATCAAGCTGCGCACCCGCCATCGGCATGCTCTCCATATAGGCGATCCTGCCATCGAGAGAAAGAAGAATATCCGTAACAACACAACCCACGTTCACAAAAAGACAATCCACATCGGGAGAAATATTACAGCCGAGCTTAGCGGCAATGGGAGAATATACAAGCCTTCCGCCGGCGAAGCCGCCTTCGCGCATCAAAGCGAATAGCTGTTCGGCGTCCGATGCGCTGTAATTACACGGAACTGCAACCGCTGCTGTCATACCGAAGGTCATGGCAGAGGATACCTCATTCAGAACGTAACGGGTAATGTTTTTTCTGGCAAGAAAGCCGCGCGAAAAAGGACGCATCAGAATTGCATTGGGATTAATACGCACCACCTCGCCGGTTTCCTGACCGAGTGCCAGAATGCGCGCCGAGGTTTTGTCTACGGCGAGAAGCGACGGCTCACGCGCAATGATCCCGTCATCAATGGTAGCAACGCGGATCGTATCCGCGCCAAGGTCGATACCGACACCGTTTGACATGAGCTGCTCCTTTCTGACTATACGTAAGCATAGTAACCGTTACCTATCATATTATAAACCGAAATGCAAAGAAATGCAATAGCTTTTGCGAAAAAAAGATAAAGAAAAAGCGACAGAAGTTTTAAAAAACGGCGATCCGGGTATATAAATGCGAACAAGAGCACGAAAGTCCCGAAGGATCTCACAGCTCTTGTTCGCGTTATATGTATAAATATGTATGAAAAATCAAAGTGCGCTCTTTACAATACCGCCGATCTTTTTCTCGTCCTCGATCAAGGTCTTCAAGCCTTCCGTATAAATATGCGAGGGCAAGAGCTTGCCGATGCTTCCCTTCTCCCCGAAGGAGAGCAGCGTGCCGTTTTCACGCTCCTGCGTTTTGACGACAAAAACATCCTTCAGCACCATCCGATCGATTTTTTCGTAAACGCGGATATATTGCTTATCCTCGGGATCGCCTTCCTTCTCGATGATCGACAAGCCGTCGATGATAATGTTTTCCATCCTCTGCGGCGGAAGCTCCAGACTGTCGATCGTGTGAGGGTGCGTGTCGAAATGCGGCAATCCGAATTCGAACAGTGTACGCTTATCGTAGGGTGCGTGGCAACGGAAATTTTTGAGAGTCAGACACTCCACGTTACCGCCCACCGACATAAGCACGGGCGGGTGATAGCTATAGGTATTGGGACGCTCCTCGAGATCCACGTTTTCGATGAAGATGTTGCCGAAGTTTGCCGTGTCACGCGGAAACCACGGATCGATATAGAAGCCGTAGCTACGGTACTGTCCCGAAATATTACGGATTGTTACACGGTCAAGACGTCCCTTGTCGCGTGTAAGAAGGCGAACCGCCTGCTCGGCATCGTCAAGAAACAGTCCGTCCACAAGCACGTCGGTAATCGAGGAAACGCGATCCATTTCATCGGGACCGATATTCATAATATCGTCGCTGACGCTACCGCCGCAATTTCTGACCGTCAGATACTGTCCGGGGCCCCAGAAATGGAAGCCGTCCTGGTTGCCGTTCATATGATGGCAAAGCTCCAGCCATACGTCCTCGATCGTTACGTTTTTAAAGTTGCCGACCGTCAATGCAAAGGTGCGGAAGGCGCGGATTGTAATGTCGCGGACAAGGAGATTCTCAACACCAAAAAACTCGATGCACAAATTCAGATCGAACTCACGCGAATACTCTTTTTCCAAGTACAACGCCTTTCTGCGGAAGGGCGCAAGCTCCTGCGTATCATGTGCCTGGTTGAGGCAGTTTTGGTTATACGTACCGCCGATCAGACTGACATTACGAACAAGACGTTCGTAAGAATAACGGTTATCGCAGGTGACCATGGCGCGATCGGTATGATCGATCTGGAAAAAGCCGCAATCCTTGGTAAGGCACTCGATCGTCGTGTTGGAATGGATGCAAATGCTGCTGACCAATGCCGCACCGTCCATGATGAGGCGAATGCCAACCTCGTCCGATGCTTCGTCAAGAATGGATTGAATCGCAGCGGTATCGTCGGTGCCACCGCCCGTATGTACGCTACTGTCAAGGCGAGCACGTTCACTGGCATAAACTGTCTTGATTCTCATAATACTACCTCATTTTTTAGTATTGGTATTTGACGATAGTTAGTATAACACACTTGTTTTTGAATTTCAATATGATTTTCATAAATCTTTATGAACTTTTCATGAAGCTTAAGGACTTTTTCGTTAATGACTTTTTCGCTACGAATCCCTTAACGCGATCAGGCAAAACCGCGACAAACAGAAAGATCCAAGCCGATTGGCTTGGATCTTTCTGGCGCGCTCGACAGGATTCGAACCTGTGACCTACCGGTTCGTAGCCGGGCACTCTATCCGGTGAGCTACGAGCGCATATAAAGAAAATGGAGCGAGTGATGGGAATCGAACCCACGCGGCCAGCTTGGAAGGCTGGAATTCTACCATTGAACTACACTCGCATTTCAATTCCCTGCGACCTCTATATATTACCACATCGACACGGATTTGTCAAGTGTTTTTTGAAAAATATTCAAAAACTTTTTTGCAACGAATTTCAAAAAATTCCGTTTGCGCAAATCTTGCTTTTTTGAACGTGTTGTGATACAATATATACATTAAAGGTAAGCCGCACGGCTTACTTCCGAAAAAGGAGAGGCTTATGCCCTTTTTGATTCCCGACCGCATACTGTCACGCTTCTGTGAATTAACGCCGGAATATTTGCTTTCGCGCGGCATCCGCGGTCTTTTGCTCGATATGGATAATACGCTGATCCCATACGAGGAAGCGTTTCCCACCGACGAGATCATTGCTTTTGTTCGCGCAATGCAGGCAAGAGGCATCGGCGTTGCCCTCGTTTCCAACAACCGCAAGCCGCGTCTTACGCGCTTTAACGAGACGCTTGCACTCCCTGCATATTCCTTTGCGGGAAAGCCTCTGCCGTTCACGCTCTGGCGCGCTTCGCGTGCGCTTCGCGTACCGATCCGCAAATGTGCGCTGATGGGTGATCAGCTCTTGACCGATATGATCGGTGCACGCCTGGCAGGAATGACCTCCTTCATCGTACCGCCGATCCGCGACAAGCAGAAACGTCTTATCAGGCTGAAACGGCGCATTGAGACGCCGCTCGTTCGACGATACCGCAAAAAGAATCCTTCCGATGCGGAAATCGGTACAGAGACCTGGAAAAAAGCAAGAACAAACAAATAAGCACAAGAACAAATAAAAGAAAAGAATAAAAGGAAGGCGACAATGTCAGCTTTTGCAAAATTCGGCCCCGGCGGTAACAGTCAGGAGTTTTACGACGCGGGCTACAAGGATACGAAAAAAGCCCCTATGTTCGTCCGTGAGATCGGGCTTGATGCTTACGAATACGAGGCGGGCAACGGACTTTCGGCAACGCCTGCCACGCTCCGCGCCATCGGTGACGAGGCGGCGGCACACGGCATTCATATGTCCTATCACACGCCATACTTCATTTCGCTTTCGGGCGTAGATCCCGAAAAGCGGCTGAAAAGCATCGTCTATATTGACCAGAGCGTGAACGCGGCGAAGCTTCTCGGTGCAAAAACGATCGTCGTGCACACGGGAAGTGCCGCCAAGATCACGCGCGAGGAGGCAATGGCGCTGGCGGCAGACACGCTCTACCGCGCGCTATCCGAGGTTGGCGAGCCTGAGATCAAGATCGGACTTGAGACCATGGGAAAGCAAAACCAGCTCGGCACGCTCGACGAGGTGATACAGCTCTGTAAAATGGATAAACGGCTTGTACCCGTCGTGGACTTCGGACACATGAACGCGCGCGAATGCGGCGGTGTTTTTAAAACGGCGGAGGACTACTACCGCGTGTTTGACGAGATCGGAAACGCGCTCGGTGACGAGGTGGCGCAACACCTTCACTGTCACTTCTCGCGGATCGAGTGGACGGCGGCGGGAGAAAAGCGTCATCTCACGTTCGAGGATGCGGCATACGGCCCTGACTTTGAGCCATTGATCGAAACGATCGTGCGACACAGGCTGTCGCCCGTCATCATCTCCGAGTCGGCAGGAACGCAGTCGCGTGATGCACTGATTATGAAACAATATTATACATCGTTTGGAGTATCAAAATGAAGCCTATTGAAAAGCTCCGCGCGGCAATGCGCGAAAAAGAGCTGGATGCCGTTCTCGTTACCGACGAGCTGAACCAACGCTATCTCACCGGTTTTCCCTTTACCGACGGCTATGTGCTCGTTCTTGCCGATAAAGCGTATCTCATCACCGACTTCCGCTACCGTGAAGCAGCAGAAAAAGAAGCCGACGCGGCGTTCACGGTAGAAGCCCCGAAGCCTTTGCTCGGATTTATCGAGGAAACGATACGCGGGGCGGGCGTAAAAATGCTCGGCTACGAGGACGAAACGCTTCCTATGGCGACATACAAGCGCTTTTCCGAGTATTTTTCGGTGCCGCTTCTGCCGATCGGTGACCTCTTTCTTTCGCTTCGCTCGGTAAAAAGTGAGGACGAGATCGCGTGCATTGCCGAGGCGCAGAGGATCACCGATGCGGCGTTCAGACATATCACCGAGGTTCTCGTGCCCGACATGACCGAAAACGAGGTTGCGCTGGAGCTTGAATTTTTCATGCGTAAGAACGGCGCGGAAAAGGTCAGCTTCGATACCATCGCCGTCAGTGGCACGCAGTCTGCCCTGCCCCACGGCGTTCCGCGCAACGTAAAGCTTGAACGCGGATTTCTCACGATGGATTTCGGATGCATCTATAAGGGCTACTGCTCGGATATGACGCGCACGGTGTCGATCGGACACGCCACGGACGAAATGCGCCGTCTTTACGATACCGTCTTAAAAGCG
>JAZLAP010000158.1:0-11532 GCA_045613265.1 Eubacteriales bacterium
AGCGAGTTTTCGACTCGCTTTCTTCTATTTTCCTTTTCTTCTTCATATACTGTGACAGAATCGGAAGAAAAGAAAAAGGGGTAGATCATGTTGAACCGTTATAAGCCCGAAGGATATTGGATAGCCACACCCGAAAACCGCGAATATCTTGCCACAGAGCTCGGCCGTGAGCGTGCTTTTGAAAAAAGAAAGATCTTAGAGGCGGTTGCTCTTTTATGTGACAGCGATTACAATCTGCATTTCGATCTCTGCGGCATGGCCGCCGTCATGCCGCGAAAAGAAGTGCAATATTCGCGTCTCGACGAGGACATCAAGGATATCGCCGTACTGACACGCGTCGGAAAGCCCGTTGCCTTCCGTATCATCGGTTTCCGTAAAAACGCGCGCGGTGAAGACATGGCGATCCTGTCGCGTCGTTCCGTGCAAAAGGACTGTGAAGAAGAATACGTGTCGTCACTCGTTCCCGGTGACATAATTCCCGCAACCGTTACGCACATGGAAAGCTTCGGCGCCTTTCTTGACATCGGATGCGGTATTGTTTCGCTTCTGTCGATTGATACCATGTCGGTGTCCCGCATTACGCATCCGCGCGATCGGTTGCGTGTCGGAGACAAAATCGCGGTCGTCGTCAAAAGCATTGACGAAAACCGTAGGATCTACGTATCGCAACGCGAGCTGTACGGTACGTGGGAAGAAAATGCGGCGCGCTTCCATGCCGGGGAAACGGTTGCCGGAATCGTGCGCAGCATAGAGCCTTACGGCATCTTTATAGAGCTTGCGCCGAATCTTGCAGGACTTGCCGAGCTGAAGGATGACGTTTTTGTCGGTGATACGGCTGCCGTCTACATAAAAAGCATGCTTCCCGAGAAAATGAAGCTGAAGCTGGTCATCATCGACACACGAAGAGAAAGCGAAAAAAGAAAGCATCCCGAATACTTTATTGACGTCGAGGAAACAAAGCACATCTCTTACTGGCGCTATTCGCCCGAGCACTGCAAAAAGGTCGTTGAAACGCGCTTTGATTTCTGAAAAGGCTTGAAAAAGTAAACAATATGTGCTATAATGTAAAAAAAGAGGTGCATTATGGTACATTTGGGAAACGGTTGGGACAAACGCCTTGAGGCGGAATTTGCGAAGGAATATTATCAGAAGCTGCGCTCATTTCTGAAGCAGGAATATATGGCTTCGACCGTATATCCGCCGATGAACGACATCTATAACGCATTGCGCTATACCGATTACGACGACGTCAAGGCGGTCATTCTCGGGCAAGACCCCTACCACGAGGAGGGGCAGGCACACGGACTTGCATTTTCGGTCCGTAAGGGTATTCGTGTGCCGCCATCATTGCAGAACATTTACACAGAGCTGAAGAATGACATCGGCATGCCGATACCGACGCATGGTGATCTCTCCGCCTGGGCAAAACAGGGGGTGCTTTTGCTGAACGCCACCTTGACCGTCCGAAAGGGGCAGGCGGCAAGCCATAAAGGGCGCGGATGGGAAACTCTGACCGATGCCATTATCGAAAAGGCAAACGAAAGTCCTTCGCCGATCGTTTTTATTCTGTGGGGCAGCAATGCACGCGCAAAACGCGCTCTCATCGATAAAACGCGCCACATGGTTCTGGAGTCCCCGCATCCGAGTCCGCTTTCGGCATATCAGGGATTTTTCGGATCGCGTCCTTTCTCAAAAGCAAACGAATTTTTGATCAAAAACGGGCGATCCCCCATCATGTGGGATGCGATTTCACAAGACGAAACCGTATAATCGGTATCGAAAAGAACGCTCTGAGAGATATTCTCTCAGAGCGTTCTTTATCTTTGGATTCTCTTATGCAGCTCGCCGACATTCTGCATAATATAGGTCGGCGGTGTCTCGCTTTCGCGCGCGTCCTTTACGGTTCCCTCGCCCGACAGTACAAAAACGGTGTCCACACCCGCGTTGTAGCCGGATGCAATATCGGTATACACGCGGTCGCCCACCATACAGGTCTCATCCTTGGAAACGCCGCATTTCTCCATCGCAAGCAGAATCATTTCGGGATGCGGCTTTCCAATATAGCGCGGTGTGCGCCCCGTAGCGTTTTTCAGCATGATGGCGACCGAGCCGCAATCCGGCACCGAGCCGTAGGAGGTCGGACAGACCAGATCGGGATTGGTGGCGATATACGGAATATCGCGAAGAAGAAGCTTCGACGCATCCTCAAGCTTCTTAAAGCAGAGTTCGGTATCAAAGCCCATCAAGAAAACGTCAACGGCATCTTCAAGATCGGTCGTAACGGAAAGCCCTGCTCCGCGCAATTCCTCCACAAAGGAACGCGTACCAAGCGCATAAATCCGCGCATTCGGGTGCTCTTTTTTCATATAAACAACGGTAGCCTGCGTTGAGGTGAGAAAGTCCTCAAAGGTTGCAGGAACGCCAAGCAGCGCAAGCTTTTCAACGTAAGCCGACACGCTCTTCGAGGAATTGTTGGTCAAAAACAGATATCGCGCACCGTTTTTCTTCACCTGCTCCAGAAACGGAAGCGTTTCCGGGAAAAGATCATCTCCAAGATACAAAGTACCGTCCATATCAAGGAGAAAAAGCTTTTTATCCTTTAATTCCATATACCTACCCTTTCTATCCAAGCGCTGCTCGCATACTGACCGCGAGCGTCACAACCGTTACGGATTTTGCGCCCGCTCGGCGCAAGAGTCGTGCGCCGACGGCGAGCGTTGCTCCCGTTGTGGCAACATCATCTACAAGGATCACATGTTTTCCGGCAATATTTTTCGGCAGAATCGATAGCTTGTAACTATTTTGCGCGTTTTTTATCCGTTCGGTTGTTGTAAGCTTCTTTTGCCTGCGGTTACCTACGTGGCGAAAGCAGGCAAGAATCCGCACACCGTACACTTCGGAAACAGCGCTCGCGATCACCCTTGCAGCATCAACGCCCTCGGCAGCGACCGAGCGGCGCATACGCGGCATAAAGGTGACGACGGTATTCTCCTTTTCCTTCACCGAAGGAAGGATTTCCCGAAACGCATCACGGAGAAATTCACGCAAGGCGGCAAGACGCTTATGCTTCAATGCATACAAAATTCGGCTTTCGGGAGAATCGGGGATCTGCGGATCATAGCGAAAAAGCTTGTATTGCCGTCGTATTCCCGCATTTTTGAGTATTGCCGACACACAACGGCATTCATGGTACGGGAGACAGCAATCGGGGCAGAGCGTATTTTCGATATTTTCCCGAAGAGCAAAAAGACAGCTTGGGCAAAGAACGCCGCCATCCATGCGTATCCCGCAAGAAAGACAAACGGGAACATATAAAAGATCTAAAAGTCTCGCAACAAACCGCATTACTGCTCCGAAAGATAGTTATCAATTGCCGTTGCGGCGGTTTTACCTGCTCCCATGGCAAGAATAACGGTTGCCGCGCCCGTTACGGCATCACCACCCGCATACACACCGTCACGCGAGGTCTTGCCCGTCGCTTCCTCAACAACAATACCGCCCCATTTTTCGGTCAGAAGTCCATCCGTCGTTGCCTTGATGAGCGGATTCGGAGAGGTACCGATCGCCATAATGACTGCATCCACGGAAAGCGTAAATTCGCTTCCTTCTTTTTTTACGGGACGGCGACGTCCCGAGGCATCCGGCTCACCAAGCTCCATCTCGGAGCAAAGGATAGCCGAAACAAAGCCGTTTTTGTCGGAAAGAATTTCTTCGGGGTTGGTAAGGAGACGGAATTCGATTCCCTCCTCCTTTGCGTGCTCGACCTCCTCGCGGCGCGCGGGAAGCTCCTCGAAACTACGCCTATAAACGATGTATACGTTCTCTGCACCGAGGCGTTTTGCCGAACGCGCGGCATCCATCGCAACGTTTCCGCCACCAACGACGGCAACGCTGCGAGCGCGCATAACAGGCGTGTCGGAATTGACTTTGTACGCCTTCATAAGATTGATTCTCGTCAGAAATTCATTGGCAGAATATACGCCCTTCAAATTTTCACCGGGTATGTTCATAAAGCGCGGCAATCCTGCACCCGTGCCGATGAAGACGGCCTCATATCCGTGATCCGTCAAAAGCTCATCGATCGACAGAACCTTACCGATCACCATATTGGTCTTGATTTCGACACCGAGCGCCTTCAAGGTCTCGATCTCCTGCGCAACGATCTTCTTCGGCAAACGAAATTCGGGAATGCCGTAAACAAGCACACCGCCTGCAACGTGAAGCGCTTCAAATACAGTCACAGAGTACCCCTTGCGGGCAAGATCGCCGGCACAGGTAAGGCCCGACGGTCCGGAGCCGATAACGGCAACACGATGCCCGTTCGGTGTGGGACGCACGACGTTATCTCTTGCGTGCTCGTTATGCCAATCGGCAACGAAGCGTTCCAGGCGACCGATGCCGACAGGCTCGCCCTTGATGCCGCGTACACACCTTGCCTCGCACTGAGATTCCTGGGGGCATACGCGACCGCACACGGCAGGAAGCGCACTCGTGCGCGCGATCACCTGATAGGCGGCTTCAAAATCACCCTTTTGGATCTCTGCGATAAATGCGGGAATGTCGATGCCCACAGGGCAGCCGCCTTGACACGGCTTGTTCTTACATGAGAGGCAACGCGTTGCTTCGGAAGCCGCTGCCTCTACCGAATAACCAAGTGCGACCTCATCAAAATTTCCGCAACGCACAAGGGGATCCTGTACGGGCATTTCGTTCCTTTTTAAAGACATATTCGCCATATCACTTCACCTCGCGGAAGAGGTTGCAGGTGTCTTCATAAGCCTTGCGCTCAAAGCTCTTGTACATGGAAGAACGCTGCATTGCTTCATCAAAATCGATCTCATGGGCATCAAATTCAGGGCCGTCCACGCAGGCAAACACGGTCTTTCCGCCAACCGAAAGGCGGCAACCGCCGCACATACCCGTACCGTCGATCATGATCGGATTCATGCTGGCAACCGTTTTGATCCCGTACTCCTTCGTCAGGAGCGAAACAAATTTCATCATAATAAGCGGACCGATCGTGATGACCTGATCGTATTTTTCTCCGCCTTCGATAAGACGGCGCAAC
The DNA here is from genome assembly GCA_045613265.1 of Eubacteriales bacterium. Lineage (GTDB taxonomy): Bacteria > Bacillota > Clostridia > Oscillospirales > CAG-272 > UBA1740. The sequence goes on from JAZLAP010000158.1 coordinate 5,069, forward strand.
GCATCGGTAACAAGTCCCTTTTCGCCTGCCGATCCGTCGTCGGTCATCAGAAGAAATTGTCGGGAGACTGCGCGAAATTCCTTTTCGAGGATCACCAGCTCACGGTTACGGAATCCAACGATAGCGTGCACCTCACATCCGAGCGCATGCAGCTTTTTTGCCACGGGATAGGCGATCGCCGATCCGACACCGCCGCCGACGACGGCAACCTTGCGAAGTCCGTCGGTATGCGTGGCTTTTCCGAGTGGGCCGACGAAATCCTGTATTGTGTCGCCCTCGTTTTTACGGTTTAGCTTTTCGGTCGTTGCACCAACCACCTGGAAGATAACCGTGACGGTTCCCGTATCGCGGTCAAAATCGGCAACGGTAAGCGGAATGCGCTCGCCGTCCTCGTCTACCCGCAAAATGATAAACTGTCCCGGCTCCGCTTTCCTTGCAACGAGCGGTGCCTCAATCTCCATCAGCGTTACGGTGGGGTTCAGAATTTCCTTACGCTTGATCAGATACATATTTTCTTCTCTTTTCGTTATTTTTGATTTACCGTGTCGATAAAACGCAAAAATGCGTCTCTGCCCTCACTTGTCGCTTTGTAAACGCCTGCATCCTCAAGAACGCGCACAAAGGTCTTGCCGATCTCTGCGTACAGAACCGAAAGCGCGTTTTCTTTGGTGAACACATAATCCTTTTTAAAAGCGTTCAGCCAGGTCTCATGCTTCACAAGGCTTTCGTTCTCGGAAATATCGGTGCCGCTTACGATCGCATCGGCAAGCGCTTCCATTTCGCTCTTCAAACGTGCGGGAAGTACGGCAAGACCCATAACCTCGATCAGCCCTATATTTTCCTTTTTGATGTTATGATGCTCGGCATGCGGATGATAGAGACCGAGCGGATGCTCGTCTGTCGTGAGATTGTTGCGCAGAACGAGGTCAAGCTCAAACAATTCTCCACGGCGGCGCGCGATCGGCGTGATCGTATTATGCGGCTCGCCGTCTGTCTCGGCGTAAATAACAGCCTTTTCATCAGTATATCCCCGCCACGTGCCGAGAATCTTATCGGCAAGGTCGCAAAGACGATTTTTGTCCTTCGACGCGATACGAATGACCGACATCGGCCACTTGACGATGCCTGCCTCAATATCCTCGTATCCATTGAAGCTGAGGTTATAAACGACAGGGGCTTTGGTCATCGCAAAGGTGTAGTGTCCGCCCTGCATATGATCGTGCGAGAGGATAGAGCCGCCGACAATCGGAAGATCGGCATTCGAGCCGAGGAAGTAGTGCGGAAAGATCTCGACAAAATCAAGAATCTTTGCAAAAGCGGCACGGTCGATCTTCATCGGTGTATGGCAGGAATTGAGTGCAATGCAGTGCTCGTTGTAATAAACATAGGGCGAATACTGGAGATACCATTCGCTCCCGTTGATGGTCATAGGGATCTGTCGAAGTGTCTGACGCGCGGGCGCATTCAATCTGCCTGCGTAGCCCTCATTTTCATGGCAAAGCAGGCATTTAGGGTAACCGCTCTGCGGAAGAAGCTTTGCCGCGGCAATCGCCTTCGGATCCTTCTCGGGCTTGGAAAGATTGATGGAAATGTCGATCTCTCCGTATTCCGACGGAACCGAATAACGCACGTCGCGCGAAACACGGTAGGTACGGATATAATCGGAGGCGCGGGCAATGTGATAAAAATAGTCGGTCGCCTTTTCGGGCGAATCCTTGTAAAGCTCGTTAAACTTATGAATGACCTCGGAGGGACGGGGGGTAAGAAGTCCCATCACGCGCGTATCAAACAGGTCGCGGTAAACCACGCTGTTTTCGGCGATGATCCCCTTTTCGTATGCGTAGTCGCAAAGCGCTCCCAGCATTTCTTCAAGCGACGGATCCTCGGTTACGGCATCCTCGGTGTATTCATCGAGCTGTAAAAGCTCAAGGAGACGGTTGCGGGCATAAACGAGGTCAAGGGGATCAAGCAGTCCTTCACGAACGGCATAACGAAGCAGACTGTCGACGGTGACGCAAATGTTTTTCATGGCAAATAAACTCTCTTTTCACTATGATAGATTTACATTAAATTATAGCATACAAAAGCACTTTTTGTCAAAGGAATTTGCAACATTTTTTGATATTTTTTTCTCTTTTTTGAAAAAATCCTACTCTTACGCAGCAAAAAAGAAAAAACGCGAAGAAGTTCGCGTTTTTTCTGAAAAATCATTTTGTTACGGTATATTCCTTTTCGATCAGATATTGCATATGGGCATTTGGGAGAATACCGTTCTTGACGTCTGCATTACACAGACGGTAACGCAAATACGGAACACGGTAAAACAGATCGTTTGCCGAAAGATCAACCGACGTCCCCTCAAGCGTTTTTGCCGTCACGACACCCGTCGAAGGCTCAAGATGCATCGTGATCTCGGTCTCGACGCCGTTCGCATCGCGGATATAAAAGCTGCCCGGTGCAAATCCGTTTTGCGCCGCCATCATCTCGACGGTATAGGCAAAAAGCGCATTGGAATAGGCTTGATTGCTCATTCCCGCGTAAATACCGTCCGTACCAAAGGCAGTATCGGTTGCCTTTTTCCCTCTGTCTTGCCCGAAGTAGGGGCACAGGCGATTCTTCATATCGTATTCAACCGCGGGACGTACACGGTAGGAACGCGACACGTCGCGTCCCGTCTCCAGCATCATATAGCTCCACGGCTCGGCAACAAAATTGAAGGAAAAGTTATAGTGCGTGCCGAAGGTAAGATAAAAGCCGCCGTCGATATACCACGGAATCCCCTGATACTGCGAATCGCGTTCAGCATGTGAATCACCGACGTAGATCGCCTTCACGTTCGTATGTCCGCTTAACTGCTCCTGCCACAATCCCGTAGCGTAATGCGCGCCGATATAAACCTGCTTTGCATCCGAAACGTAGTCAAGAAGCTCTGCCATCGCATCGTTCGAGATATCACGTGTACGAGCAAAAGCCTGTGAGCCCTTAAGCGTGGTATGTGGCGCATCGGTCGAAAGCGACTCAACGAATTCATCGTAGCTGCCGAAGGTATTCATCATGAGGAAGGCGGTCTTGATCTCCCCCGCTTCCTTAAAAAGAACGGCGTAATCGGTTTCGGTAACAAAGTAAACGGATACATTGTCGGAAACCGAAACCTCTTCCCCGATCTCGGCACCGTGACCGAACACCTCGAAAAACCAATCGTGGCGGTACAGATCGTGGTTGCCGATCGTGAAGAAAACGGGAATAGAAGAATCGACAACGCCGTCACCGTCGGAATCAAAGCTCTCAAGCTGATCGTAATATTCGGTCTTTACGTAATACATTTCATCGTAGCCGCTTTTATAGATATCGTCGATATCGACTCTGCCGTCACCGTTCGTATCGGTGAGATACGCCGACGGATTTTTGGCGATCGTTTTGTACCAAAAATCCATGTCGGTCATGTCGCCGAGCACCATCACGGCATCGATCTTACCCTTCTTATGCTCCTCCTTGATCGTGTCGATCAAAAGCTGGAGGCGCTCCTCGGAGCCGTAACCGTATACGTTATGCTGTGACTGATACGAATTGACGATTGCCGTTTGATAGACATCCCCCGTCAAGGGACCGACGCGCTTCGTCTTGTCGATCGCATAATGCTCGTCGCTCACAATGAGAATGCGAAGTCCGTTTACCGTATCGTAGGTAAAGCCGTCCTTGATCTCGTTTTTGAGTTCTGCCAGCATATGATCCCTCGTTTCGTTGTTTTTCAATGCAATAAGCTCCTCATCGGTTACGGGGAAAATGCGGCAACCCGTATATGCGCCGCACTCGGATTCGGGAATGCTGATTTCAAGAAAAAGGGTTCCGGATTCGGCTGTCTTTTCGTCACTTGCAAGCGCAAGTATTTCGCCGTTCTCACCGTACACAACCATCACGGCGGCATTGACCGTTTCATGCGTAAGCGTTACGCTTGCAGAAGCCTTGCCATCCTGCAATACGGTATCCCGAAAGGACTCGACCGTATAGTCAACATCGTACGGCTCGGCTTCGACAGCTGGCATGCTTTCGGACTCCGATATGCTGTCACTTTCTTCGGGTGCATTACACCCGAAGAAAGTGAGAGAAAGAAGAAGCAAGAGCAGTGAAAACCTTATGAATGCTTTCATGTTAATCTCCGATCACAATCGTTATACCATCATTATACATGTAAAAAGCATTCTTGTCAAGTCCGGATTTGACCGTCGTTCCCTTTAAAACATACTGCGTATAGCAGGCATTGAAATAGATTTTGGCAGGTGTCACAGTATTGCCGCCTTCGTCGGTAACCGTCACGACACCCGTCGCGGTGTCAAGCGACAGCGTGATCACATTGCCGTCACCGTCGGTGAAGTAACCGAGTGCAAAACCGTTCTGCGCAGTCATCTGCGATACGGTGTAAGCGAACATAGCAACGCAGTATTGCTTATCGGTCATTGCGGTGTAAACACCGTCTGTTGAAAACAGCTTATCGGTCGTTGCCTTTCCGCTCTCCTGATTGTAGTAGCTGCTCGTATTGCTTGCGGTAATGTCATACGACATCTCTGCCACCACACGGTATGCACGCGAAAGATCGCCCTGCGTCTCGATCATCATATAGCCGTTCGGCGACGCCGCCATATTGAAGGCGAAGTTGTAAAGGTCGCTGCTGAAGGTCTCATAGAAGCAGCCGTCGATGTACACGGGTACGCCCTGCTGCGATGTGTCGGTCTGGGTATGCGCGTCGCCGATATAGAAGCCGCGCACCCTATCCGTCTTTGAGAAATAGCTGTCGAACATCGTTCCGCCGTAATAATGCGCACCGACGTAGATCTGACGGCATTCCTGTCCGACGTAGGCGTCAAGAGCCGCGATCGCCGCCTCGGTTTCGACAAGCGAATCCGAGAAGCTCCAAACACCCTTGATGGTCGTCCATTCGCTTCCGTTCTCATACGAGGCAACGAAGCGATCGTAATCCTTAAAGGTGTTCATCATGAAGAAGGCGGTATCCTTCTTGCCGTTCTGCTCAAAGATCACGGCGTAATCGGTCTCATTTACAAAGTAGACAGAAATATTGTCGGTGACCTGTGTCTCAACACCGATCTCGGCACCGTAGCCAAAGACCTCAAGGAACCAATCGTGACGGTATACGTCGTGGTTGCCGATTGAGCAGAATACGGGGATCGAGGATTCCTTCACACCGTCGCCGTCCGAATCGAAGCTCTTAAGCTGATCGTAATACTCGGTCTTGACATAGTACATTTCGTCGTAATCCGACTTAAAAATATCGTTGAAGTCGACCTTGCCGTCGCCGTTCGTGTCGCTGAGGTATGCCGAGGGATTACCGCGGATGATCCTGTACCAGCCGTCCATGTCGGTCATATCGCCGAGGAACATAACAGCGTCGACCTTGCCCCTCCGATGTTCCTCCTTGATCAGATCCATCAGAAGCTGGATGCGCTCCTCAGAGCCGTAGCCGTAGCCCGTATGTCCGGTGGTGTAGCTGTTGATTCTTCCCGTCTTATAGGTCTTACCCGTCACAGGGCCGACGCGGCTCGTGCGGTCAATGCAATAATGCTCGTCGCTGACGACAAGGATGCGGAGCCCGTTTTTCACATCGTACCTGAAGCCGCCTCTGATCTCTTCGACGAGAGCCGTCAGAGCATCGGCGCGTGTTGCCTCGTCGAGAAGTGCCGCAAGCTCGTCGGCGGTCACGGTAAACACCTTTGCATCCGCAAAGAGTGCGCGATCCGCCTCGGAAAGTGTAAGAGACAACGAAAGCTTTTCGGTAAAGCCCTCCTTCGTTGCCGAGGTGAGATCAAGCAGATTGCCGTTTGCATCGTACGCCGCTAAAACGACCGCATCGCGCTCCGCGCCCGAAAGCGTAACACTCGCGGTAATCTTTCCGTCCGTCAAAACCGTTTCGGTCAGATTTTCGACCTTGTAGGACGTCACGGGCTGAATGTATTCTCCATTCTTCGTCAGCATAAAGGAGCGAAGCGCAACGTAGTTGTGACCGTTACGGGTAAGAGTCAGGGTGACTGTTCCCTTCTTCAGCATAAGAGCATTCCCGATCTCGGTGGCTACCACAGCATTCGATGCCGCGCCGATCTGCAGCGTACCGCCGAATTTATAGGTGTAGGTAACCCCAAGCGAATCGGTAACCGTAGCGCAAAGTCCCTCTGCAGCAACCTGATAGCCCATGATGGCGGAAAGATCGTATGCACCGTCTTCGGGTATCGAAAGCGTGTACGTATAGGTCTTCGTGGGACTCGTCGAGCTGCTCTGGTTCCATTCCGACATAAAGACGCGCGCGCCTTCGCTATCACCGATGTCGTAGCACTTCACCGCCTTCAGGGCAGCAACGCCAATGGCGCCGACGTTCGAATTGCCGCTCGTTGTCATCGTGACCGTGTTCGTGCCCTCGATGAAATACAATAGGGCCATGCAGCCCAGGAAAGCCGGCG
>JAZLAP010000159.1:0-3022 GCA_045613265.1 Eubacteriales bacterium
CAGGTCCGAGATCCGTGCCGCGAGCCGGTAGCAGTCGAAGGCGTCGATCGCTTCCTGCTGCGTGATGCTTCCGTAGCGCACCATGTACTCCCAGACCATCTGGTTCTGCGTCTTCCTCGGCGACTTGTACACCGCCCGGAACTCCAGCGCGTTCGCTAACTGTTCGGATGTCATTCCTTCACCTCCTGCCCTGCCGCGGACTGGTAACAGACCTCGCACGCTTTCTGTTGCTCCTTTACCGGCAGCCCCGTCTTTGAGCATCTCGTCCACTTTCTCCGCATATCGGTCGGGAACTCGTAGAACGGACAGTCGGAACAGTACAGCTGCACGCCTTGCTCGTGGAACTCGTCCTCTAATGTCTCCTTGATCTTTTTCGTCTCGATCCACTCAACGTAGGCTAACTTCGGAGCGACCTGATGGAATGTGACCACGGCGTTCGGGTGTTCGTCGTAGATCTTCTGGATCTCGTCCTGGAACTCGCCGGCCGTCGCGGTCTCGATACATCGGAACTGCTTCCTTTTCTCTTCTCGCATTAAAAAACACCTACCTTTCTTTGATTGGTAGATGCATTGTAGTCGGTTTTTGTGATTTTTCACAAATCCCGATAATCATAATTTTGGGAATAGTTATCATTCTTTTAGATGGGGCGGCTGTAACCGTCCCGTAACGCATCTACCTTGTTGACATTATAGTTTATCAGTTTACCACTTGTCAACAATTTTTATTTTTTCTCACAGTATGATATAATGACGAAAAGTTAGGAGGTGTTGCAAATGGCTAAGTGTGTAAGATGTGGCCGCGGAGGCATGGGTGTACTCCATCAGGCGGTCAAGTTGAACGACGGGAATCTGATCTGTTTTAAATGCTACAAAGAGCTCGGTTACGATCCGAAGGCTGACTTCATGAATGCTTATCTGAATATATCCTGGAACGCCATCAAGGACGGCCGTGAAGCCGAGGTCGCCAGGATCATCGCGGAGACCAATGCCAGAGCCGACGCTGACGGTGCGGCCAAGTACGGGATCTTGCCGAAGCATTACCGGCAATTGGATGAGACTGGTTCGACGGACAACGAGATGAAGATCTTCGCCGCGATCTCTGCCATACTTGAGGACGAGGGCTGCGATGTGAAGCCGATTGACATAGCCCTGAACAAAGAGCGAGGTTCCCTTCTTCTCTGGCTCGATGGTGTTCTGATCATCGAATACAAGTCAGAGCCGAACGTCAAGTGGATCGTGTTCCCGCACGAGTCGTATGAGAAGATCCGCATCGGCGGCGTCGGCAGGATGAACTCGCTGGCTCCGAAGATCGTGGAAGCGTACAAGTCGGCATTATAGCATCAATATAGCAAGAGACAGAAAAGGCCCGGGGCATGACGCTCCGGGTCTTGTTCTGAGGAGAATGATGAAATGGAGACGGTCTTAAAGGTGACCGTGGACCTGCTTAAATGATGCGGCTGCCCTGGTCTTTCTTGACAGTGATCGGGACCTCAGGCAGCTGCGTTCGGGATTTTCTGCAGAGCTCATTATACCGGTCGAGGGCTCTCCTGAACGTGAGGTAGAAATCGCACTCGGAGTGGCAGCCTATGGCGCGGTCGGTGCAGAACCGGCACGGGGATTGCGGTTTCATTGCGTTATGAGATGGTGATGGTGCAATCACCCCAAATAAGCAACATATTACTATATTCTCCAGGAAATTCGCAATCTCCACTAATGGTCGTTGAGTTTTTTATCGAGGCGTCGAACGTCATTAACGCATACCCTTTATAGAGAATGATTGGCACGGTTTTTGTTTCTCCTGTTGCGACCACGTCCATATTAACGCTTGCAAGAGCAGGAAATCCCTCGTCATATTCGTTAGCCTCGAAAAAAATCGGGTTATAAAACGGCAGATGCGACCAAGTCTCATCGGCAAGCGTTATTGTTGCATTAGCGGTCGAAAAGTCACCGCCGCCACCGCCACCGCCGCCGCCTGCGAGATTGCGAGCGACTGCAATATCAAATAAATCCATAAAAGCCACCTCCTATGAAAGTTTGACCCAAGCCGTTCCCGCTTCGTTAAAGGCATAGATGTCGCCCGTGTCCATCTCAAGGCAGAGCGACCCGTTTGCGATGCCCGCGGTCGGTTTTGAATCCGTGGAGAGGCACGCGATCTCAACCATCTGCGTCGTCTCGTCGTACTGTTTGTTGCTGTAGTAAGTGATCATTATTTTAGCCTCCTAACTTGAATAAATAACCCAATAGCGATATGTTTGACCGCTGAAAAAGCCGTATCTCGACGTTCCGGAATTTGCTCCGGAGTATATCGACATAGACGTTTTGCTTTTAAACCGGACGCACGTCGTAGTGCTTCCCGTCGCGTTTGATGAGCTGAACGTGTTGACCGACGCGCTGCTCGTCCTCGTTAACGTTGCGGCGGTTGATGTTGATGATTTATAAACGGTTGCGACCGCGCCCATATTGGCATTTCCGCTTGTCGTGTAGGTCGGCGTCTCGTCGACGTATGTTTTTGTCATGAAGTATTGCGCGATGGAGTACCTGGCCACGGTGTTTGTGAATGTGTCGTTCAGCACTCCGTCATCTAAAACGATGATACACGCGATCGGATACCCGCTGCCGGAATACGACAGAGTTACGGTTTCCGCTGTTGCGCTTGTGGTCGAGTATTTGAACGTCCCCGTTACGATGTTAGACGCACCGCCGCCGCCGGAAACGTTGACTACAAGCTCGGCCAGATTCGTAACGTTGACCGTCCCGTTACTCGTCACCGTCTGCGAACCCTCGACCCACGGAAACGTTGCCGTCCCGCCTCCACTTGTTGGCAATGTAACGCCCGCGACCGAGTTGTATGTCGCTCCTAAAAGTGAAATGTTAGGGCTTGCCATATCGGCACCTCCTAACTTATGCTCAGAATTTTAGAGCTCGCGTCCTGGCTGATCGTCGGCAGCGACAGAGACCCGGCTTGTCCGAGGATCGTGACGCCGCTTTTGATGTTTGCCGCTATAATCTTTGCCTGCTCGGTG